>JAZBOD010000105.1:0-4543 GCA_036350955.1 Desulforhopalus sp.
AAAGGCCGCCCAGTCGATCCCCTCGCCGGTCTCGCCGTAAAGCAGTTGCCATTCCGGCTGACGGCCCGTTGCAATAATATCGGCGGCTTTGCGTTGAGCCCTGGCCAATGGATTGCTGCTCTCCTGGATATAGGCGTAGCCTGGCTCGATCAGCAGGGGTGAAGGGCGGCGACAGCCGGCGGCAAAGTGATCGAGCAGGGCGATCAACCTTCCGGCTTCAGGCTCTCCGGAAAAGCCGACCAATTTATCCCTGGCAACAACTCGGGTTCTTGCCGGCATTCCCAGCTGCCCGGAGATGAGGTGACGAATCCAGCCGGCAAAGAGGTCCTGGCCGCGCAGGTTACCGTTGCGGAGGACGAGAATGCCCTGGTCATAGAGCCCGTTCAACATCCCGGTAAGGCGATACTCTCCAACTTGAAGATCTACGGCACAGTCGGGGGCTGCCTTCCCCAGATCTTGGGCGGCGAGGTTCTTCAGAAAAGGCGCCAACTGCCGGTCTAGGCGGGCGAGGGCCAGATCCCCGGAAGAACCAAGCGGCCAGGTCCCGTCTCCTCTTGCCCTGTCCAGCACCTCACTGCAGTCCCTCCCGGCAAGACGGCAGGGGATCAGCTCCTCGGCCAATTGGTAACGGGCAAGTGGAGAAGGCTGGAACGGCTCCCGTTCCTCGGGAGCTTCCAGTTGTCCGGCAAGGGGGATGTCGAGACAGTGACGAAGAAAAAACCGCTGCGGACTGGCATAAAAGGCCAGCAGACGGGCAAGATCGATCCTTTTCACCACCGTCTCCAGTTCCCCCTGCCACCAGGGGACAACAGGCTGTGGCGGTTGCCGCAGAATTCTCGCAACTGCGCAGGAGTTCTGACTGTAGCTAAAGAGCCGCTCCCCACCAGAGCCGGAAAAATATGTATCGCTGAAGGGGTGCAGCGGATGTCTGACCACCAGGTCACCAATGCCATAGTTTTCGGCGAGGAGTTCGAGGAATTCGGTGACGACCACCGAAGGCGGAATCGGGTCGTTGGTACGAACCGACTGGCCGATATAACTGAGATACAGATCTGATCGTGCGGCAAGCAATGCCTCAAGAAATTGATAGCGGTCATCGGCCCGCGCCGACCGGTCACCGGGGCGGGGTGCCGAGGCGATCAGGTCAAAGGGATCACGGCGATCGATCCTTGGGAACTCTCCATCATTTAACCCGATCAGGCAGACTACCCGAAACGGGATAGAGCGCATCGGCAACATCGAACAAAAAGTGAGTTGCCCTCTGAGAAATCCAGAACTGGATCGGCTTTCAGCTACCGCCTGGCCATACCACTCCCTGATCACTGCAAAAGCTACTCCACGGTGATGAAAACGGCTCAATGGCTCTTCAAGTTCCAGGATGATCTGGCGAAGCTCAAGCAGATCGGCGGTGTCATCGCTGCCAAAAAGCAGCTCAAGGTAACCGAGAAACAGTTTTGACCACTCCTCAAGCCGATGGCGGCGGGAGAAATCCCGTCGCCCCTCTTCAACCATCTCGATAAACCGGCACAGTCCCCCCAGGGGAAGAGCACCACGGCCCTCAATCTCGGTAAATGGGTAAACACCATCGACACTCTCCTGAGAGTCAATTGCGTAGCCGAGCAACAGCCGCTCGAGACCGGCCCGCCAGCTGGTTTCTGAAAAAGGCAAAAGACCGTCTTCCCCCCGCTGTTCAGCCGATAGACCCCAGCGGACTCCGCTGTGAATGACCCAGTGGCGCAGCTGAGTAAGATCGGCGGCAACCAGTCCAAATTGGGGAAAGACCGACTCTCGACTCAAAAAATCGAGCAGCTCGCTCCAGCCAAAGCGACCCGAGAAGAGATCGAGAAAGGCAAGAAAGGCATTGATCAGCCGGTTACGCCGGCGCAACGGCCGATCAGCAACAGAGTGGCCGAAATCGCCAAATACCGCGGGGATCAAGGCACTGTACTCCTGAATATCCGGTGCCATCACTACGATGTCACGCAGTTGGAGATCCGGATCGCTGTGCAGCAATTGGAGCAGGTAGTCACGGAGGACAGTCATTTCGCGGAACCGCGAATGGCAGGAGACCACCTGTACCGTTCCATCCGCAACAGCTGGCTGCTCCGGCAGTCGGTCATCGAGCAGATCGGACTGAATCCGCTGGAGCAGGCTCGCCGTTTGACCGGGCGATGAACCTTCCGGTTGCTGATAGCTGGCAAACTCGAGATGAAAGGGAATCTTTTCCAGGAGCAAATTGTGCAGGTCGCGCCCCTGACCGCCCAGACCGGCAAGCAGAGGGTGGTGTTCGCCATTCACCGGACCCTCACCATCCATCGCCTGGAGTGTCCGCCGAAGAGACTGCCGGGGGCTGACCACATCGCCCCAGTATTTCCGGCAGGGGGAGAGCAGGAGCAGATGAACATCCATATGCCGCGACAGTGCCCCAAGATACTCAAGGAATATCGGTGGCAGGGTATGCAGGCCAATAATCGCTACCCGTTTAGGCAAAAACTCGGAGAGCCTCTCGTCAGCAGCCAGCCTGGCGATAACCCGGCGCAACTGACCGCCGCGGTGAAGCTGCCCATCACTCTCTTCAAGCAATCGCCGCCAGAGAGCGCCCTGCCAGGTGGCATCGGCCGAATCAACCGCCTGTTGTTTTTCCCAGGCGTCAAGCAGGTCGACCCGCAACAGTTGATACTGATCAAAGAGATGGGCCAAGCGACGGGCCAGCTGAAAACGCTTCAAATCGAGATTGGCACCCTTGAGATAATTGCGTAGCGGCAGATAACACTCATCTTCGAGGTTGGCAAGGAGCTGGTCGAGCCGCCAGGCGAGGATTTTTCTGGAAAAGCCGTTGGGTTCGATCCCCATGCCCAGCCGCTCGGCAATATGGCCCAGAAAATCGAGCGGCAGAAAAAACCGGTAGTTACAAAAGGAGGTAAATTGGTCGGAGAGGCTCTGGATGACCATCCGTTCCATGCCCTGGCTCTGGATAAGAAAGAGTTCAGGGGCGAAGGGGTCCGGCTGGCGATCAACCCGAATGACTTCCGCCAGGTGGTGCAGCAGATTTTCCGTACGGTTGGCGACGTGCAGACAGAACATGGAGAGCCCTTGGTGAAACAAAAATTGAGGCCGGGGCTTATCGTCCGCAATGGTTCTTCAGTTTACAGAGCGGCGCAATCCAGGTATCATGGAGGGCTTGTGCCGGCGTACTCGTAGATCCCGTAAACCAGACCGGCGACGATACCAATGGCGAAAAAGAGCCGCAGCCGCCGGTCCCAGGGAAGCTTTTGCCCCCCGCCCATATACTGGAGAAGGGCGATGATAACGTAGGTGAGGCCGGCGACATAGGGAGCAGTCTGGGCAATCTGCCAGAGACTGGCTTTGACGGTCGCCATAGTGTCGGCACCTATCCGCAAGTTAAACAGCAGATAGAGTAAGGCTGAAAGAAAAAACGTCCCTTTACCCTCGATACGCGCCATATGACCCCACCAAACCCGCTCTATTTTCCCGGAACAACGCTCTATTCGCCGCTCCAGTACCCGTTTTTCCTGCTGTGCAGGCCAATTGACTTTCTCCGTCCTCATGAAAAAAGTACTGAAGCCGACGTCCCCGCGGATAGTTTCATGAATTCCGCATTCTGTCAAGTGCATACCCCTTGCCCCCTTGGCGACGATTTGGCCCGTTTTCTCCACCTGGTTGAGCAAATCGCCAACCGCGGCAACGACTACCCGGCGCAGCTCACCGCCTTGACACTCGCCGGCTTCTCTGCGGCTCGGGATTCCAGCGAAAATTCGTCGAGGGAGATAATCCGGGCTCTCCAGCCGGGTGCGGCACAGAATGACCAAGGGGCACGGTCAGCTGCCGAACAGCGGGAAAAGCTCTGGCAGGCGAGGTTGGTCCTCGCTATCGGTGAACTGCTTGACCGCCAGGAGCAGGAGATAGCCCACCACCTGGAAATCCTTGGTGCTGAGGAAACCGGATTGCTGCGAGAACTGCAGGGCGAGGATGAGTTCAGCGAGGCAGCTGAACTGTTCACCCTCCAGCAGGCACCGCAGGGGGTGCAACCGCAGCTCACCCATTGGGGCAATATTGCCAGACGCGTTGCCGCCTGGCAGAAACTCTACCGGGAGGCTGACCTGCTGAACCGCTCTCTGCTGCTTACCGCCAGCCCCGATGCAGCCGACCTCCTGGCGATCGCCTATGAAAAACTGTCCGGTCGACAGCCGCTGACCATAGCCGCCCTGCCCCTGCCGGAGAGTATCGGCGACAGCGAGGCAGAAGCCTACCGCACTGCCAGCAGGTTTACTGCGGACAACCTCGACCTCCTCAATAACCTGAACTCCCTGCTGAGCGGCTTGGCCGATCATGGCGAGGTACAGCCGGAAGTCCTGGCAAAACAGCTTGCCGCCTGGCAAAAGCTGATCAACGCCGCCTTTCCAGAAGAGCAATTTGGCCGTCGGCAGTTGAGCATCCTGCTTTTTGCCGGTGTCTCCTGCCCGGCACTGCTCGGTGCGGTGGCCAAGGAGAAAACCCCGGCGCACACCGTGGTCCTGGTTGC
>JAZBOD010000106.1:0-4448 GCA_036350955.1 Desulforhopalus sp.
CAGCACATATTCCGCAACGGCCGGATCAAGACCGGTTCTGCTACGAAGATCTTCCACCCAATAGGGATTGGGAAGAAAACGCAGATCCCAGAGAAGATTGACCTCATGCGGCGGGCCATACTTAAAACCAAAGGAAAAAATCTCCGCCCTTACTTCTTTGGTCATTTCTCCCCCTTGTGTTCCAGGTTTGCCGTGACAATGCCTCCGGCAACGATACACCATTGGCCATTCTCCGCAACCGTCCTGTCACTTCCCGGGGCATTTTCCCCCACCGAGCAGATGCCACCGAGAAGAATCTGCTGCTCCCCGCGGCCTTTGCCCTACCCATTTGCCAAGTGATGGTGTATGAACAGGCGGCATGGGGTCAGCCACTGGCTGCCGCCTTACCCCCTTCCCGAGCAGCAGATGACAACCGCCGACCAGCCAATGCGTCCTATCCTTACCAACCGCTACCGGGAGGTTTTGCGGGTCTGTCTTCCCCTGGTCATCAGCCTGTCGGCGACGACCCTGATGGAGTTTACCGACCGGATTTTCCTCGCCAACTACTCTCTGGAGGCGATTTCCGCCGCCGTCCCAGCCGGTATCACCTCCTTTTTGTTCATCGCCTTTTTTGGCGGAGTCGGTGGCTACGCCGGGGTGTTCATCGCCCAGTATACCGGCCAGGGCCGTCACCAGGAAATTGGTGCGGTACTCTGGCAGGGTATCTACTTTACCCTCTTTTCCGGCCTGATCATGTGGCTTCTGGCGCTCTTTGCCACCGGGCCGATCTTTGCCCTGGCCGGGCACAGCCTGGAAGTACGGGCTCTCGAAGAGATCTACTTTTCCATTCTCTGCAAAGGAGCCATTCTTCACGTCGCGATGATCACCCTCGCCACCTTCTTTTCCGGAAGGGGGATAACCAGACCGGTGATGATCATCACCTGCCTCGGGGTACTGCTCAACATTCCTCTTGACTATTGCCTGATATACGGGCGCTGGGGTCTACCGGAACTGGGTATCGAAGGTGCCGCCCTAGCTACCGTCGCAGCCTGGGCGGTCAATGTCCTCTGTCTCGCCGGATTGATTTTCACCCGCGCGCACAACCGTCGATTCGGGGTTCTCAGCAATTGCCGTTTCGACCTGAAGCTCTTCTCCCGGTTAATGCGCTATGGAGTTCCCGGCTCTCTGCAGTTCACCATGGACATTTTGGCCTTTACCCTTTTTATTCTCCTGGTTGGGAGGATCGGCACCGCCGAACTTGCCGCCACCAATATCGTACTCTCCATCAACGCCCTGGCCTTCATGCCCTCAATGGGGGTCTCCCAGGGGGTCAGCGTCCTGGTTGGTCAAGCCCTGGGCCGCCGCCAGCCACGCCAGGCGGCGGCCTATGTCGGTGCCGCCGGGCGGTTGCTGATCTGCTATATTCTCATTATCGATCTGTTGTTCATCTTTGTCCCGGAACTGATCCTTACCCCCTTCCTGATCGCCGCCGAAAGCTCCACTGCCCACGCGGTGGTCCTCGACTACAGCCGAATCCTGCTGAAAATCGTTGCCGCCTATCTCTTTTTCGATGCCCTGTACATGGTTTTCAGCGGTGCCCTGCGCGGCGCCGGGGATACCCGGTTCATGATGCTGGCAATCGCCCTGGTCACCCCGTTCTGTCTGATTCTGCCGGTCTACCTGGGGATTGAATATCTGCAGATCGGTATCACCACGGCCTGGCTCTGGGTGCTGTTTTTTGTGATGATGCTTTTTCTCCTCTCCGCTCTCCGTTACCGCCGGGGCATATGGCAGAAGATGCTGGTCATTGAACAGCATCCCGCTCCCCCTCCTGCTGTCTGAGTGCACGCTTTAACAAAACCGAGAAGAACAGGGCAAGAGCAATCATCAAAAACAGTTGGACGAGAAAGGCCTGCCAGCCAAAACGCTGATACACCGCCCCTGGCAGAAACGAACCGAGGGTCCCGCCGGTGTAGTAAAAGCTGATATACAACCCGTTGGCGACAGCCTTATTCTCCTTGGCCAGTTTATTGATCAGGCCGGAGAGCAGGGAGTGGGCGGTAAACAATCCCGTGCAGAAAACAAACATCCCGAAAAACATCACGCTGTAAGATTCCACCAAAAAAAACAGCAATCCCACTCCGTAAATCACAATTCCGGTGCGGATCGCTGCACCCTCGCCACCAAAACGGCGAATAATCCAGCGTGAATTGAGCGAAACCAGAATACCCATGCTGTAACCGAGGTACTGCAGACCAATTCCGGTGTTGCCGGCCCCGGGATGAAGCCGTCTGAATTCAAAAGGGAGAAAATTCATCAGCGCCGAAAAGACAAAAAACAGGCAAAAGATCGCCGCATAGATCCATAAAAATTTCCGATCCTTAAGGATTCCAACGACCTCGGCAATCTTTGGCCTGGCGTAGTGCAGTTTGGCATCTTTGGCCATCCCCCGCAAAAGATGCGCGCTGAGCAGGAGCAGGAGACCAAGGAGAAAGAAGAAAAAGCGCCAGCCGAAAAGATCGGTGCAGAGACCGGAAAGAAACCTGCCGAGAAAGCCCCCGACGATGGTCGCGGCAATATAGGCGGCAATAGTGTGCTGCACCCTGTCCGGTGGGGTGGTATAGCTGATGTAGCTGACAATCGAGGTGATGATTGCCGGAATCATCAGTCCCTGAACGGCGCGGATCAACAGAAGGATAAAATAGCTGTCGGCAAAGGCAAAGAAAATTTCCAGAAGGCCAAGGATGAGCAGGGCCCCCCGGACCATCCAGCGGGCGGAAAACGACTCAAGCAGATAACCGTAAACCAGCGGGGCTACCCCCAGCGGGGCCATCATCAGGGTGGTGAAGAGAATCGCCTGGAAGTGACTCAGCTGGAACTGGCTCTGAAAGAGTGGCTGGATCGGCTGAGCGGCATAGAGAGAACAGAAGGTAATGATCGTGGCAAAGGTGATCTGCCTGTTTACCGACGGGGTCAAGGAGGTACCCGGGGAAGACACCTTAAACGGTGAACCGGGAAACTACTGGAGGGTATCGAGGAGCTTTTGTATCGCCGCCAGATCAAAAGGCTTGGCAATTACTCCGGAAAAACCATAGTCATGGTAATTGACCATGATCGGGTCGGTGGAGTAGCCACTGGAGACGTACACTTTGGCGCTGTGATCAATGGCCAGGAGTTCGGCAACAGCTTCCCGGCCACCCATTCCCCCGGGAATAGTGAGATCCATGATCACCGCAGCAAATTTCTCACCCTGATCAAGGTTTTCCTGATAAGTACGCACCGCATCGGCACCATCGGTCACCCAGACCGATGCGTACCCGAGAAACCCGAGCATTTGACAGGCGATCTCACCAACCATATCCTCATCATCCATGATCAGGATCTTTTTTTTCTGCTCAGTATCAACCACAGGTCTCTCCTCTACCGGGGCCAAAGTCCTACCCTCCAACACAACTCCTTCTACTATGCCAAAAAAAAACTGTAAGAGTCAAGCGATTTGCCTGTAAAAGTTACTGTTTCAGCCGAGAACGGCTCGGACCTGACAAGATTTTTTGCTCAAAGGACGTTTCCATCTCTCTGCCCACCTTTGACAATCCTCGTCCGCTGGTCGAGAAGATCATCGATCTCCCGCTGCCAGTACTCCCGTGAGCCAAAACCATCCACCGCCCTGGTTACCCCGTCTCCCGCCACCTGATGGGCGCACCAGGCCATGTAGTGGATAAAACGCATCGCCCGCAGGGGTTCAATCAACCGAAGGCTTCGCCGGTCAAAATGGCGGAAGGTTTCATACCCTTCAAGAAGCAGTTCCAGTTCATAGGCAGAATCTTCAGGAACACCGGGGAGCAGCATCCACATATCCTGAACCGCCGGGCCCATCGCCATATCGTCAAAGTCAATCAGGTAAAGCGATTCGCCAGGACGGTGGATGAGGTTGGAAAAATGGCAATCGCCGTGGATGCGGATAATCTCCTGCCCGGTAAAGAGCGGGCTGATTTCATCAACCACCGCCCGTCCTGCCTCATTGAGGGACTTTTTAAGATCCTCAGGCACCGCTGCCGAACGGTGGAGATATTCCAGTTGATCTTTGGTGGAGAATTGGGGCAGCATGGTGATTCTGTGACCGGCCTGACCGCTCTCGCCAACCTTATGCACCCGGCCGAGCAATCGACCAAGCTGCAGCCACTGTTCTTCAGTGAATTCATCGACGCTGCGTCCGCCGCATTTAGGAAAAATCGCAAAAAAGAGCCCCTCACTCTGGCCAAGGCTGCTGCCAGACTGCAGACGCAAAGGGGCAATCACCGGAATCTCCTGCTCCGCCAGATCCTTGAGGAAACGGTGTTCTTCAGCGATCGCTTCGCAACTCCACCGTCCCGGCCGGTACAGTTTGACCACCAGCCGCACCGCCTCCTCAGTTTCGACCTCAAAGACCCGATTGATATAACTGTTCAACGACCTGAAGAGATTGTTGC
>JAZBOD010000107.1:0-4999 GCA_036350955.1 Desulforhopalus sp.
ATCTGGAAGAGTGCGGCATGGAGCAGTTTCAGGACTTCACCACCATCGATGCCGGCGAGAGCGACATGTGGTGCTGCTGCAAGCCTGAGATGCGCGAACGTCCGTTCCCGGTAGACACTCAGGTGGGTTGGCTGAAAGGTGAGTACCGGGACGGCACCGTCTGGGTCTGGTTCCACGGGTGAAGGGGTCTGGCCGGCGCACGGACCTCAGGAATTTCGGCAAAATTCTGCGTGCGGAAAAGGATCGGTAGGGCCTGTCCGGCCGGACCGGATGGGTACCGGGGGGGGGCGGTACGCCCCCCCCGGGATAAGGCTGCCCTGAAGGTAGTTACGTTACGGTGGTCAAGTGGTGGCCTGATTGAAACGAGACTGAATTGGCTCCATTGCGGTGATCACCAAATGGCCTCATTGTAGATCACTTAGTTCCAGAGCTTTGCCCTCACATGCGCGCTGAGCCGCGTTTGCCAGAATCTCTGCTCTCGCCAAAAGAAAGGCGTCGTAATCATTCTTTACCCGACCGCGCCGCTCTTCGTCGGACATGCCGTCATAGCCCACGGCCAACCGGGCGTAGGGGATGAGATGCGTTTTCAGCCGCCGCTTCAGCTCCTCTTCCCCAAGACTGCAGTTGTCAGCCCGTTCCTTCAGATAAGTGATCGGGTCCTTGTTCGAGATTGTGCGGTTGGTGCGCCAAGTCACCAGAGCGCAATTAAGCGCCCGGAAAACCTGCTCATCGGGGATTCCAGCATCCTCCAGGGTCGCGGCCGGAAAGAGGTGGTGATATTCGCGGGGATGGTCCTTGGATGTAATGGTCGCGACCGTCGCCTTCGCCCCGTCGGCCAAGTCCTCGGCACCACATTTGATCTGCAGCGCCAACAAGCCGCGGCCGAGAATGCTTTTGCGCTTCGGCCAGTCGGCCTGCAACACCATCTCCCGCGTGGGAAGCGGATAGGATTCCTGGTTCAGAATCGGCACGACGTCCTCGAATGCCCCTTCACAGAGAACCTTCCGCAATCCGCGGTAGTCCTGCAGGGCGTTAGATGTGGATGACTGTTCGTAGCGCGAGGTCAGAAAAGCCCGCCAAAGAAACTTCCGCACTAAAAGCCGGGCGTTGCCCAGTTCGTCGGGTTGGGTGGGCAGGTGCTCCCAGAGCGCGGCAAGAATGGGAATGGCGGTGTAGCTCGGAAGGCGCTGGGCATCGAAGATACACTCGTCCTCCAAAAAGCTCACCATGCCTTTGATTCCTTTTACAACTGTCTCCCACTCGTTAAGCATCCGGGTATAGTCGATGCCCCTGTATCCAGGCTGGCTTGGAATGCGATCTTGACGCAGGGCCACCACATCCAGCACCAAACTCGGCAGATCGGCGTATTCCACCGCCCGCGTAACGGACGTGCTCAGTTTGTCCACATGCTCGTGGAGCGACTTCCCGGTTTCTTCTTCCACCAGCGCCACCACGATGTCGTAGGTGGAAAGGCGTACTGAGCTGGTGTTCATCTTGATGAAGACGTCCAGGGCCACTTCCTTGGCGGTCTTGGCCGGCAGCGCCAGGTATGGCAGATTGAAAGCCTTCACCTTGTCACGGAGCGCGATGATTTCGTCGAACAGTTTGTCCTTCTTATCGTGGTCGGTTCCAACGGCTTCCGCGATCCACTGGCGAATATCGGGCAGGATGTCCTCCGGTCGCAGCAAGGTGACCGGGATAAAACCACGGCTCCAACACTCCCGCGGATCGTCCACCCACATCGGATAACGGCTGCCATTCTTTCTCCAGCGGGCCTGACCATATACATAGGGCAGTTTCGTGGAGCCATCGCCCGGGTCATCCTCGAAGCCGATCAGATAGCTGCGGTCCTGGTATTTGTCGTGAAGGCTGCGCCACAGGGCTGTCAGCCGTTGCTGCCCGTCAAGGAGTTGCTCGGTCACCTTTTCGCCCGACTCAGGCGCATCGACCATGGTGCGGCTCTTGAACTTCTCCTCGTCACCGATCTCAAGAATCAAGGTTGCACCGGAAGGCAGACCGCGAAGAACGGTGGTCAGAAGGCCCGAGACCTCTCCGTGTCCCCAGGCAACAAATCGCTGAAATCGCGGCAGAGTGATCTGCCGAGACCGGATGCGGTTGAACCATTCCGGCAGAAACCGGTCATGCGCATGCATAAGCATTCTCTCCTTGGGTGGTAGTCATGTATCTTCTCCTGAGCGTGTGAGTGCTGGTCGTACCACATCAGGAACTTGGTGGCTTGCGGAAGTAGTAGACGACCAACTGGTCAAACAGGATGCGTGGGTCGCGGTCGGGAAGCCGGTATCCCATTACCGGACATAAGTTTGCGGTCAACGGTGCCGGACAGGACTTAAACTTTTTCCCCCTTTTCAGATGATCTTTTCGGCTAAACGCCTACAGGTGCTTTAGCTCAGGTTGAAATTCAGGCCCACCCCCGGGGCTTCGCCCCGGAACCCCTATACTTCCCGCCCCTTTATCTGGGATCCCCTTACAGGAATCCGCTGCGGGAGATGCCCCCCGGGAAGCCCTGCGGGCTTCCCGGGGTATGGCCCTTGCGGATGAATTGTGCTCTATGGGCGACAATCTCCATCGTCCATGGGGTAAGCCTGCTTTTGGTTGAGTGCCGATCGAACACGCACCCGGGAATTTTGCTACAAATTGTGCGTGCAAATTAGATAGTGGTTGGCCAGGTCGTCTGGTTTGGGAGGGGGGTACGGGGGGGGTATCCCCCCCCGGGGTGGTCCGAGAAAGGAGATTCTGGGTTTCGATCTGCATGCGAAGCTCCGGGGTGGGCCCGCGGCTATAGGCCAGGGCCTCTGTTTCGCAATGAGTAGGGTACATGCTCACCAGGCTGTACCCTACTGACTTTTGCCGGCAAATCGAATGGGTTCATTTCTATTGGTGGATGTTGATCTAAGCGCTTTCTGGGCGTATTGCTCAAATCAATCTGCGTGGGGTACATATTGGTGAACATGAACCCCACACTATTATGATTGGCTGGCAAGGTCGTATAATGTCAATCGAACATCTCGGTTAACTCCTCGTAAGTTCCATTTAACTCCTTCATTTTTTCACCATCGCCACCACAATGGTCCGGGTGGTACTTTTTAGAAAGGGTGCGGTAACCGGCCTTTAGCACCGCCAACGCCATTTCCCGATTTCCTATTGACAGGTTAACGCCGCCAATAGAATTTGCCCGGCTTTCTCCACTCTCAAACCTGTTTTCTTCAGCGCCATTGCTGCCAAAAGAACTCCCGAATGATTCTCGAAAGTCAGACCATTTTTCTCCATTCTCTGCTTGGTCCCGGAGTTCCTCTTCGGTGGGCTCCCTTGGACCATCTTTCCGCATCGCCTCGTTGCCCAACCAGACACGAAACTCTTCGGAGGTGACATACTCACGCACAATCTTTTCTTTTATCGGCAACCACTTAGCCAACACCTTTGCCATTACGAAATCCCAGTTCTCTTGAGATGCTGGTCCATCCTTTTGGAGCAATTTTTTCTCGATTCTCTCAAAGAGATGCTCATCGCCGCCATCACGAACGAACTGCACTATTGCTTTTTCGAGGTGAGGCACCTTGCCAGGAAGGTGGGACTGTTTCAGACTCGTAAATCTACCAGACTGATCCTTTTGGCTTCTGCCTTCGATCACGCCCTGGCGGTAGAGCAGAGCCTCCTTAAAGTCCCAAACCACGTCCCAGTATTGCAAGTTGGCAATATGTTGCTGTTTCTTGCGAACTTTGCCGCCGGCATCGCGGTAGGATTCACTCCAGACTATTCGATAAATGGTCTTCGCCTCCCTTTCGACTTCCTCGCCGACCAACTCATAATCTTTTGAGCCCCTGTATTTGGGCTCCCAGTGGGCGTTTTTGAACGTCTTGCTTTTGTGAAACCCCAAAAGGCGCTTTTGCGGCTTTTCAATAATGACAGGATAACCTTTCACGGCTGTATATCTCTCCTCCTTTAAATTTTGTGGATTACACGGTCCCGAGCGTGAACCCCACAAAAAAAGTCACAAGACTTTTCCTCGTCACCTGAGAGTAAATCCTTGAGAGGATTCCAAGCACATCCTATGCCCATTTCAGTTTGGGTCTCACAACCTCACGTTTTGTGGCCCATACGCGGCTTCTGCTTTTTCATAGTCCCTCCGATCTCTTGCGCCTCGGGTCATTTGCCCCCGCCGCGAAGTTTAAGGATGACCCAGTGGACGATTGTAATACCACCCACCACCACCAAGGTGGCTTTGGTAGCCAATGTGACCTGATATGATAGTTCGATCATGAGATTCTCCTGTAATGACTTATGACTCAATGATTTTAAGTAATTGCCGGATTTCCTTCTCGCTGTAGCATTGGTGATCCCGCGGCGAGTAAACTCGCCGCGCTGGATAAGCCCAGCGTAGCCCGCCCCAAATCTCCCAGATGCCACCCTGGAGGTTCCCCTCTTCACGGAAATAACGAACGTTAAATTCTCCGCCGAGTCGCCAACTTTTCGCTAGACTTCCTTGGTGAATAATGCTAGTGAATAAATCGAATTTGAGGTTTTCTTCGTGATTCACCCAAAACAGGAGGAAATTCCATGGCGACCGTTGGCTACATCCGAGTCTCGACAGACAAGCAGACCACCGACAACCAGAAGCTTGCCATCCTGAGCTACGCCAACGACCACCTGCAGGGTGGCGTTGACGAGTGGATTCAGGTGACCGCCAGTACCCGTAAGTCCGCGGAGAAGCGCAAGCTGGGGGATCTCCAGAACGCCCTCAAGCCAGGCGATACCCTGATCGTTGCCGAGTTATCCCGCCTGGGGCGGTCCGTGGGTCAGATCGCCATCCTGGTGGATGGCCTGATCAGTGCCGGCATCCGGGTAATTTGCATCAAGGAGGGAATGGTCTTGAACGGCAAGCGAGATATACGCACCACGGTGATGCTGACGATGTTCAGTCTGTTTGCCGAGATCGAGCGGGAGCTGGTATCCGAGCGAACCAAGGAGGGACTGAAGAGAG
>JAZBOD010000108.1:0-2899 GCA_036350955.1 Desulforhopalus sp.
CCTGGATTGACCGCGGTCGAAGCAAAAACCCCCAGGCAGAGTGTACCGACCAGCCCGCCGACGCCATGAATCCCCACCACGTCCAGGCTGTCGTCAAGAGCCAGCCGCATCTTGAAATTCACCGCAAGATAACAGACTGCCCCGGCAATACAGCCAATGAGGATCGCCGAGTTGGGGCCGACAAAACCGGCGGTGGGGGTGATCGTCGCCAGTCCGGCAATCGCCCCGGATGCGGCCCCCAGGGTGGTAGCCTTCTTTCGGGACAGCCACTCCATCACCACCCACATCAACATCCCGGCCATCCCACCGAGATGGGTGGCAACAAAGGCTGTTGCCGCCACCTCGTTGATCGCCAGGGCCGACCCGCCGTTAAAACCAAACCAGCCAAACCAGAGCAGGCCGGTACCAAGGATGGTCAACGGCAGGCTGTGCGGCATGAAGCTGATCTTGCCGTAGCCCCGGCGGTTACCCAGGACCAGCACACCGGCCAGGGCGGCTGCGCCACAGGTGACATGAACCACCAAGCCGCCGGCAAAGTCGATGACCCCCCGCTCCGCCAGCCAGCCACCTTTGCCCCAGACCCAATGGCAGACCGGGTTGTAGACCAGCACCATCCAGCACAGGGTGAAAACCAGAAAAGGGACAAAACGGACCCGCTCGGCAAAGGCCCCGGTAATCAGGGCCGGGGTGATAATGGCAAACATGCACTGGTAGATCATGAAAACCGTCTGGGGAATGGTCGTGGCATAGTCCTCGCTTGGTGCAAGCCCCACCCCACTCAGGGCAAACCAGCTCAAATCGCCGACAAAGCCGCCGATGGTCGGGCCAAAGGCCATTGAGTAGCCGATATAGACCCATTGCAGCGAAACCAGAGAAATGAGGATGATACTCTGCATGATCGTCCCGAGGACATTTTTACGCCGGACCATCCCGCCGTAAAACAGGGCCAAACCCGGGGTCATCAGCATGACCAGACCTGCCGCTGCAAGAATGAATGCGGTATCCGCTTTGTCCATAGCACTCCTCCATTCCGTGGGTAACGCCACCCCGGGAGACGACCCCGAAACGACGCGGTGACCTGCCAGCCGGCCCAGGATAAAACCTTGAAACCGGCCACCGGCAGCCGGGCTCAGCGCCGCTCCTTTCAACCTTCATGCCAGGCCGGCGAAGGTTTGACCCGAGTAGCCAGGCCAAGCCCCACCGCCTCCGGCAAAACCCGGCAGTCTGTCGACCTCCGGGACCAGGTCAGGCTGGTCAACCGGAGAGGACGAATGGCGGTTGCGCCATGGGGAAAGTGCGCTATATATACATTTTTGTCAAATTCGGGCAATTGTCTTACAGAAATGTTGCAGCGCAGGGAGAATGTGACAAAATTGCCGATATAGCAACCCGGCCGAGCGTCTCAAGCACTTTTTCCCGGAGGATGAGAAAGATAATCGCCATTTTTCATGGCAGAACAGCAAGGGTCGGGTACAATGGGGCAGTTAAGCATGATTTTCGCAAACCTGTAACCGTTCACCAACCCTGCCCACACCAGACGTGCCCATGCAAGTAAACGGTCAACACTATCGGACAATTTGGGAGGACCCCCAGAACGACCGGCGGGTCTGTATTATCGATCAGCGCCAGCTGCCCCACCGCTTCGTGGTCGAAACGGTCACCTCTTCGGCGCAGATGATCGCGGCAATAGGGGAGATGCACGTCCGCGGTGCCGGGCTGATCGGTGCCGCCGCCGCCTACGCCGTCTACCTGGCAACCTTGGAGGCCCCCGACAGCAATATCGCGGGTTTTCTGGAGAAGGCAACCGATGCTCTGCGTAACAGCCGCCCCACCGCCCGCAATTTACAATGGGCGGTGGACCGGGTGATGCGGGCAATTGCCCAAGAGTCGACCGGCAGTGCCAAGCGCCGGGCGGCAAAGCACACCGCCGCCGAGATTGCCGATGAAGACGCTCTGTTCTGCCGGAGGATCGGCCAGCATGGCCTGGCCTTGATCGAGGAGATCAGTCGGCGAAAAAAGGGCAAAGAGGTGAATATCCTCACCCACTGCAATGCCGGCTGGCTGGCCTTTGTCGATTATGGCAGCGCCACTGCGCCGATCTACGCCGCCCGGGATGCCGGCATTCCCGTCCATGTCTGGGTCGATGAAACCAGGCCCTGGAATCAGGGGGCACGACTTACCGCCTGGGAACTGCAGCAGGAGGGGATTGCCAATACCCTGATCGCCGACAACTGCGGCGGCCATCTGATGCAACAGGGGATGGTCGATCTGGTTCTGGTCGGCAGTGACCGGACCACCCACACCGGCGATGTAGCCAACAAAATCGGCACCTACCTCAAGGCCCTGGCCGCCCACGATAATGCCGTTCCCTTCTATGTCGCCCTGCCCTCGTCAACCCTGGACTGGGAACTCGATTTCGGCAGGGATATTCCCATCGAACAGCGGTCAGCCGAGGAGATCACCTCGGTGTTCGGCTGCGATGAGCAGGGAATGCCGAGGACCATCACCCTCAGCGCCCCCGGAACCCGGGCGGCCAACTACGGCTTTGATATCACCCCGGCCCGCCTGGTCACCGGACTGATCACTGAAAGAGGGGTGGTCAAGGCAACCAGGGAGGAGATCCATCGCCTCTTTCCTGAGGCCTCCGGGGCAAAGCCACGGAGCCGGCAACCGGAAAAGCGCCGTTTTATCCGCTTCGATGCCCTGCATCTGCTTGACTATCTCGAACTGGACCGGGAAGGTAACCCCGGCAGCTACTCGATGGGCCGGACCATCGACGTCAGCCATGAGGGGATCAAACTGGAGACCGCCTACCCGATCGCCGCCGAGACCCGCCTGCTGATCACCCTCGGCCTGGAGGATGAACTGGTCGACCTTGAGGGCCGGACAACCCACGCCC
>JAZBOD010000109.1:0-8048 GCA_036350955.1 Desulforhopalus sp.
GGCTGGTCTGACCCTGCAGCGAGTGGGCCACACCGAGGTTGTTCAAGGTCTGGGCCACCGCCGGGTGGTCGTTGGAAAAGTGTTTTCGGCGTGCCGCAAGAGCGCCCTCAAGCAGGGGCATCGCCAGTTCCGGCCGGGAGGTGTTGAGATAGAGTTCCGCCAGATCGTTGCCGGCCCGGGCGGTGGCGGGATGGTTTTCACCGAGGCTCTCGCCATAGCTCTGCAGTACCTGACGGAACAGGGTCTCGGCCCGTTCCATCCTGCCGGTGGCGGCGCACAGTCCGGCCAGCCGCTCGGCCAGCGCAGCCGTCTCCGGGTGGTTGCCGCCGAGGCTGTCGGCAAAGATCGCCATCGCCTGGCCGAAAAAGGTTTCGGCAACCGCCACTGCCCCTTTGGCCAGATGCACCTCGGCCAAAAGAGCGATCACCCCGCCGAGGTCGGGTTGTCCACTCTCCCCCTCCTGGTCGAGGATCTGCAGGGCACGCCGCAGCGTGGTTTCCGCCGCATCGTTTTCCCCGGCCCGCAGGTCAAGATCAGCCAGGCCGCGGAGGAAGGGGACCAGGTGGGGAGCACTTTCGCCGCCGTGCTCTTCGATCAGGCTGACGCCCATCTCCAGCCGGGCCCTGGCCTGGTCGGTTTTCCCCTGGCCCTGGAGGATCATCGCCAGCAGGGAGAGAACCCGAGCATACTCCAGGGGGTTGCCTTCCGGGCGGCGGTGAATGGCGGCGACCTGCTCAAGACAGCTCACCGCCTGGTCATAGTGCCGGCCGGTCAGATGCAGTTCGGCGAGATTGGTCAGGGTCTCCGCACTCTCCAGGCTTTCGGCGCCGTAAGCCACTCCCGCTAACGCCAGGGATTCGAGGAAGGTCTCCTCGCCCTCCTCCAGCAGGCCGCTCTGGTGACAGAGTTCGCCGAGGTTGTTGAGGGAGACCGCCAGGCGGGAAGGATCGGGCGGCTCACGGCGGCAGAGTTCCACCACCTGTCGGGCTGCCTGGAGAGCCTCCTCAAGCCGGCCCTTTTCCATCAGGCTGATAACTTCGGCATTCGCCGTCTGCCAGGGGTCAGTCATCTGCTAAATGCTCATGATGGTGGTGCCGCTGTTGCCCATCAGGCCATAGGTCTGGGCCATTGCCACTTTTGCCCCTTCCACCTGACGGGGGCCGCATCTGCCGCGCAGCTGGTTGGCGCATTCGATCACCTGCCAGATAGCCTGGGCGGAAAGTGCTTCGCCGTGGGAGGAGAAACCGCCGCTGGGGTTGACCGGCAGCTTGCCGCCGATTTTGGTCATCCCGTCGCGGAGCATCTTATCCGCTTCGCCATCCTTGCAGAAGCCGCAGGTTTCGAGGTAGACCAGGTAGTGCCAGGAGCTGTTGTCCGGCAGTTCCAGGATGTCGATATCTTCCGGGCCGATCCCCGATTTTTCATAGGCCTGGCGGGATGCCGAGTAGCTTTCGCTGAGCATCGGCGCTTCAGCCACCGCCGGACAGGAGAGAGCGGAGATGCGGATGGTCGGATCACCGTAGATCGCGCTGCCCATGGTCGTGGCGTTGATTTTCACCGGCTTGTCCGCCTTGGCGATCAGTTCCTGGTCGGCGGTGATGATCACCGCCGCCGCTCCGGTGCTCACCGGGCAGATCTCATAGAGTCTCAGCGGGTCACAGACATAGACCGAGCCGAGGACCTCTTCCAGGGTGTAGGCCTTCTTGAACCGGGCGTCGGGGTTTTTCGAGCCGTATTCGCTCATCAGTACCTTGACCAGGGCCAGATCTTCTTCGGTGGTGCCGTATTTGGCCATCCTTTTCCGGCACTCCAGCGCCCAGTAGATCGGATTGGGCATCCCGCCCATCTTCCAGCGGATAACATCCCGGTCCTGCACCGCATTGTCTGACTTGGCGGTGAGAAATCCTTTCGGCGATACATCGGCGCCAAAGGCCAGCGCGGTGTCGGTCTCGCCGGCGGCGACACTGTTATAGGCCATCCTGATCGCCGCCGAACCGGTGGCGCAGGCGTTGTAAACGTTGACCACCGGGACGCCGGTTTCGCCGAAGATCGACTCGAGGTACTGGCCGGAGAGGTGGCCGGCGTTGCCGCCATAGATGAAAATTCCCGCCATGATCGCCTGAATCTTCTGCCATTCAACATGTGCGTCCTTGAGGGCGCCGTCAACTGCCACTGCCGCAAAGTCGGCAAAGACCTTTTCAGAAAAACCCATCCAGGGGTGTATCCCGGTGCCAATAATGTATACGTCTCGCATTGTCGTTATCCCTAAGTATATTTTTGCGCAAAAGCGATTATTTCACGGCCCGAAACGCCCAGGTCACCACCTGCTGTTTTTCCTCGTTGGTAAACATTTCGAGGATGGTCGTTTCCATCTCCATTCCCAGCTCAAGAGATTTCAGATCGGTTCCGGTGATAATCCCGGCAACCTGGAGCTTCTCGTTGGCAAACTCGACCAGGCCGATCCCGTACGGGGTGATCTTCTGTTCGGTTTTAAACGGCGCCGGGCAGGGATAGTACTGAATGGTATAGCTGGCCAGTTTACCTCGGCTGGGCAGCAGAACATCCTCTACCCCCTGCCGGGAGCAACCGGGGCGGTGCTGATAGTGCTCTTTGGGAAAGAAATAGGTGCCGCAGGAGGGGCATTTTGCGCTCATCAATCTGACTTCACCCGTTGACCAGTCGACTAAGTTGGGAATACGCGCTACTTTGTTTGCCATAGTTTCCATTGTCTTGTTCCTACCTGTTGGATATCCCGATTTATAAAAAAGGTAATAGTTCACCGCTGCGCAACAAAAGACTGCATAACCCGAAACTGTACCCGTTCATCCAGTGCTCCAGGTTCGTTCAAGCAGGCCGGCGAGCTAGAGTAGACTCTGCGAGGTGGCCTGATCGGACGAAAATGGGGTGCTGGTGAACGGGTACATTAAAAAGTGTCAGCGGCCGACAAAATGTGGAGCCCTTTTTTCGAGGAAGGCGTTGACCCCTTCCGCCTTGTCCTCCAGGCTCAAGGAGAGGCTGTAGAGTTCGTACTCGTATTTCAGCCCGCTTTCCAGGTTGGTCTGCATGCCGCGGTTGATCGCGGTCTTGGCCAGTTTCAGGGCCGCGGCGCTTTTGCTGGCGATCTTTTTCGCCATCTCTTTCGCGGTAGGAAGCAGGTCATCCGCCGCCACCACCCGGTTGACCAGGCCGATGCGGTCGGCCTCTTCGGCGCGGATGATATCGCCGGTAAAGATCAGCTCCTTGGCCCGGCAGACGCCGATCAGCCGCTGCAGCCGCTGGGTTCCGCCGCCGCCCGGGATAATGCCGATGTTGATCTCGGTCTGGCCGAACTTGGCCTTGTCCGAAGCGATGATGATGTCACAGCCCATGGCGATCTCGCAGCCGCCGCCGAGACAGAAACCGTTCACTGCGGCGATCACCGGTTTTTCGAGCTTTTCGACCATCTCCCCCAGCCGGATGATGTTATGCGCGGCATAGGGGGTGGTCTGGTTGAACTCCTTGATGTCGCTGCCGGCGACAAAGGCCTTGCCGCTGCCGGTGAGGATCAGCACCTTGATCGTTTCGTCGGCCGCCACATCGGCAATCGCCTCACGGAACTCCGCCCGGGTCTGGTTGTTCAGGGCATTCATCGCCTCGGGGCGGTTGAAGGTGATGATGGCGATATTCTCTTCTTTTTCGAAAATGATGTTCTGGTAAACCATAGGCTCCCCTTTATGCGGATAGGTTTTGGCGGCGCATGCCGTACTGACACAGTTTACTCAAGGCCTTTACCCCGGATATCAGTGACGGGAAGACCGGCAGCTCTTTACCGAGTTCGTCGAGGATCACATGTTTGTACTGGTTGTAGCCGACGATCATGCAGATCACCACCGGCTTGCCGACTTCGTGGACGATCTTCTGGATGATCTTTTTCTGCACCGCCTCCTGGGTATATTCGAAACCGGCGAGGATGAGCACCGCGGCGTCGATATTCGGATCGCGCAAGGCATCGGGAAAGGTGGTTTCCAGGGTTTTGGTGAAACCGATTTTGGTGACGCTGAAGTAGAGATCAACCGGGTTGGATACCGGCGTATCGAACATCTCTTTGAGCTTTTCGGTGGTTTCCGGGGTGAGTTTGGGGAGTTCCAGGCCATGGCTGGCGCAGAGATCGGAGACCACCACCCCGACACTGCCGGCCAGGGTGATTACCGCCACCCGGTTGCCCTTGGGCAGCGGCTGGGTGGAAAAGACCTTGGCGAAATCTTTCAGTTCGGTGAAATCATCGGCCATGATCATCCCGGTCTGTTTGACCGCCGCCTCGACGATCTTGGCGTTGCTGGCGATACTGCCGGTATGGCTCATCGCCGCCCGGGCGCCGGCCTCGGTGCGTCCGCCGCTGAGGAAGATCACCGGTTTTTTCGCGGCCACCTGTTTGGCGATCCGGGTCAGGTTGCGGCCGTCGCTGACCGTTTCCAGGTACATCGAGATGACCTCGACCTCATCTTCATTGCCGAAGTATTCGAGCAGATCATTTTCGTTGACGTCGCACTTGTTGCCAATCGAACAGACCTTGCTGACGTTGAGGCTTTCATTGGCGACGATATCCGCCGCCATTCCCGCCGCGAGCAGACCCGATTGGCCGATCAGCACCACGTTGCCCCGGGGAACCTTTCGGGTCATCGGGTAGATTGAGGTGACGATATCCCGGGAGACGATACCGGAACAGTTCGGCCCCATGACCCGGATAGTGTTCCTTCTGGCGATATCGACGATCTGCTCCTGGTAGAGCTTGCCATCCCCGCCCATTTCGGCGAATCCGGCGGACTCGATGATGATTGCCTTGACCCCTTTGGCGGCGCACTCTTCCACCGCGGCGACGGTCATTTTCGGGGTCGGCAGCGCGGTGACCACCAGGTCAACTTCGCCGGGTATTTCGCTTACCGATTTATAAACCTTATACCCGAGGATCTCCTCTGATTTGGGGTTTACCGGATAGACCTTGCCGCTGAAATCGCTGCCGGCGATGTTCTGGACAATGACATAGCCCAGTTTTCCGGGAGACCCGCTGGCGCCGATGACCGCCACAGATTTGGGTTTGAAAAAGAGTTCCATCATGATTGCACCATCCTTATCTCGTCTGTTGAGGTATCTGCTTGTCCACTATCGCTTAGGCGGAGAGAATAATCCTGGCGTCCACCACCATGGCGCCGTCTTTATAGGCAAACACCGGGTTCATATCGATCTCCTCGATCTCCGGGTTGGCGTTGACAAAGTCAGACAACTTGACGAGCATCTCCTGCAGCCGGGGGATGTCGGCCGGATCCTTACCCCGGTAGCCGGCGAGGAGTTTTTTGCCCTGAATCTCCTCGGTCATCTCCTCGGCATCCCGCTTATCGATCGGGACAATCCGGAAGGAGACATCTTTGAGCACCTCGACCAGCACCCCGCCCAGACCGAACATCACCACCGGGCCAAAACTGGCGTCTTTGATCATCCCCATGATGATCTCGGTGCCGGCCCTGGCCATCGGCTGCACCGACACCCCGTCGATCACCGCCTCGGGGGCATAGGCCCGGCATGAGGCGAGGATCTCGTCAAAGGCCCGTTCCACCGCTGCGCGATTCTCCAGGTTGACCTTCACCCCGCCGGCATCGGATTTGTGGCTGATGTCCACTGAACTCACCTTGAGCACCACCGGATAGCCCAGTTCCTCGCTGATTTCGAGCGCCTTTTCCCTGGTAGGAGCCAGAACGGTGGGTGTGCAGTCGATTCCGGCCTCGCTGAGGATCTCTTTGGCCTCGATCTCGGTGAGCACCGTCCGTTTTTCCTGTCTAGCCTGACTGAATATTCGGGCTGTGGTCATTGTTTGTTCCTCGCTCTGTGAACCCTGTTAAGGAGATGAGATGTCCTTACTCTTTCAAGCAGCGGTGAGGCCGCCGTCGACGTAGATGGTCTGGCCGGTGACAAAGCTTGCTGCATCGGAGACCAGGTAGACCACCGCGCCAACCATATCCTCGGGCAGGCCGATCCTGCCCATCGGTACCGCCTTGGCGTATTTGGCGGCCAGTTCGGGGTTGTCGGCGATATGTCTGGTCCCAGGGGTGATCACCAGGGCCGGGCCGAGGGCGTTAACCCGGATCTGGTGCGGCGCCCACTCCAGGGCCAGGGCCTTGGTGATCAGTTCCACTGCCCCTTTGGTTGCACAGTACCCGGTATTGCCACCGGTATAGCCGCGGATGCCGCGGACCTAGGAGAGGTTGAGGATCGCCCCGCCCCCCTGGTCGCGCATCATCTTCCCGGCCGCCTTGCAGGCGAGCATGGTCCCCTTGACGTTGACCGCAAAGAGTTTGTCCCAGTCCTCTTCCGGAAACTCGAAGGCATCGCGCTTGATATTCATCCCCATGGCGTTGACCAGGATATCGACCCGGCCGAATTGCTCCCGCACCTGAGCAAACAGGGCGGCAATACTCTTTTCGTCGGTGACATCGGCGGCAATGGCGTAGGCCTTGTGGCCCGTTTCGGCAGAGATCTTTTCCGCAGCCTTGCTGATCGCCTCCAGATTACGGGAGGAGACCACCACCGTGGCGCCATGTACCGCCAGCCCCAGGGCCAGGGCCTCACCGATACCTCCGGCCCCGCCGGTGACTACGGCGATTTTGCCGTCGAGATTAAAGATATTTTTCATCTCCACACTCCTTGGGTTAAGGTCTTTTCTGGAACCCGCTCCGCCAGCCATGCTTCATGGTTGCATGATTTTTTACATGTAATAAGCGGCCGGGCAACCAGTTTTTTCGTCGTGGCGCGATGGCCTCTTGCCTTAGGGGGTGACGATAAAGACCAGCACCTCGGCCGGCTTACCGTCGTTGACCACCATGTCCCGCTCTTCGCCGGGGGCGATATAGATCAGGTCTCCGGCATTGAGCAGGTGTTTTTCCCTGGCATCACTGACGGTAATCGAGCCCCTGACGACATAGTAGACCCGCTCTTTTGGTGATGAACCGAGTTCGGCACCGCCGTTTGGCTGGAAATAGGAGTAGCAGACCGTCGTCCGTTGCGACTGGGCCTCGGTGATTTTCTGCAGGCCATACACCCCGAAATGTTTGGCGGCATCGTAGGGTGTTCCCTGGGCATCCGGTACACTGATCATCTTTTCCCCCTTCAACTCTGCAATTGGCTGATCGCCTGGCCGCAGACCCTGCCTCCGGCCAGGCGGTCAGCTGTTATTTCGGCTGCAGCACGATTTCCCCGAGATTGAGATCCTTCTGGGTGACGAATTCCCGGGTGGCCTCCTGATAGCCCTCGGCCTGGACGGTGATCCGGTAGCGGCTGTTTTTGGCCAGCCCCTCAAACTCGAAGTCGCCGAACAGGTTGGTTTGGGCAGTCCGCTCGTCTCCGTTGCCGCTCAAGCGGACTTCGACTCCTCTGGCACACTCCCCGGTCTGGTCGGCCAAAACCACTTCACCGGCAACAAAGCGTCTCGGGATGCCGAAATAGCGGACCAGCGGCGCAGTGGCAAACTCCGGATGGAACTCTTCCACCGCCAGTTCGCCGGAGAGCCGGGCGATTTCGCTGTCCGGATTGTCGAGGTCGCCAAAGACCAGGGCACCGGTGGGACAGGCCTCGACGCAGCGGGGCTCGCTGCCGCCTTCGTCGAGCCGGTGGGCGCAGAGGGTGCATTTCTGCGGCAACTCCAGGGCGGCATTCCAGAAGATCACCCGGTAGGGGCAGGAGTTGACGATATCTTTTTGCCCTTTGGCCTTGACCGGATCGATGATGACGATCCCGTCGTCACGACGGTAGACCGCACCATCCAGAGCGGCGGTGATGCAGGGGCCCTCCGCGCAGTGCTGACAGGGGCGGGGGATGTAGTCGACCTTCGGCCTCGGATATTCGCCCCGTTCCAGCTCTTCGATCTGCATCCAGAACTGCTCCTGCATCGGCTTGGCAGCGGAGTAGCCAGGGTAGTCGTTACCGCAATACTCGTCGCGGCAGGCGAGGAAACAGCTGTAGCAGCCGCTGCACTTCTTGACATCTATCAGTATGGAGTACCGCATGGCATCAACCCTCCC
>JAZBOD010000110.1:0-6608 GCA_036350955.1 Desulforhopalus sp.
AATTGATCCAGGCCGTCGGTGAGGTACGCTGCCAGTGACCGATATTGAGCGGTAAAGTCTTTGGTTTTGCCAACCGATAAAGAGGTAGTGTTTGAGCACCTGCTGCCCTGACTGGGGCGCGAACCAGATGCAGAGAGCTGAACTATAGACGGTTTACCATGACTGAACTGAAGCGATTCAACAAGATTCTTGAAGCGGTTGTGGCGACGATGCAGCAGGAGGTCGGCGCACTGCTAGGCGCCGATTTTACCCTGGCTAAGCACTCTGCGGAAATTGTCACCAAGGCAGAGGCCTTTGAAGCCTTGAAGGGCAAGCAGGTTTGTGCCAGAATCGAAATCAGCGGTGAAGAGAGCGGTGCCGGCTGTCTTCTGGTCGGGATCAAGGATGCTATTCGGCTGGGCGGAACCCTGATTATGCTGCCGGCGGCGGAACTGGAAGAGGTTACCGGCCGGGAGGAGTACAGCGAGGAGCTGGCTGACAGTTACGGGGAGATTGCCAATATTGTCGCTGGCGCCTTCACCCGCGATTTTGAAGAACTCTATCCGAAAACCTGCCGTTTTGTCCGCAAGGATCAAGAAGTTATCGTTCCCCTCAAGGTTGATACCGACTCCGACCAGCCCGTCCCTGACCAGCGTTATCTGCAGATGGCGATAGCGATGAATCTGGAAGGCCGGCAACTTGGCGAAATGGTCATGCTGCTGCCGACCGCAACGTTTGCCCTCGAAAAGCACAGTGAGGTTGCTGCCCCTGCTGCCCAGGCGCCTCCCGATGCCCAGCCCAGCCCACTGACCGAGCCGGTTGCGGCTGCACCGAAGGAGGAAAACGCCACCACCAGTCAGGTGCCTCCGGTGGCACAACCGGCAAAACCCGCGGTTGATCCAGTCAAACAAAAGAAAAAAATCAACCGCCTGCTCGAGGAGTGCAGTGTCCGACTCGGGGCGGAAATCGGTGGCCTGCTCAGTGTTGACGTCTCTTTTACTGACCTGGAGAACAATCTGCTCAGTAAAGGGGATTTTTTCAGTGATCATGTCGCGGGACGGCAGGTATTGACCGATATGGCGGTGGTGGGTGACGAGGAGGATACCGCCTATCTTGCCCTGGGAATCAAAGATGCCATTGCCCTTGGCGGAGTGCTGATCATGCTGCCCCCCGCTGAGTTGGAAAATGTGGTCAACGCCCAGGAGTTCAGTGAGGATGCCCGTGATGCCTACGGCGAGATCGCCAATATCATATCCGGGGTCTATACCGCAGTTTTTGAGGAACAGTATACCAAGAAACTCCGCTATATCAGGAAGGAGATGGAGGAGGTTGTACCCGCCAAGGTTGAGGTTGAATCCGCTGACCCACTCCCCGACCAACTCTATTATGTTTCGGCAATGACCCTCAACCTGCAAGGGCGCCAGCTTGGCCGGCTGCAGATGCTTTTTCCGGCGGCACTCCTCGAACTGGGCCTTGCTCCGGTCCCCGAGCCTCACCTTGCCCAGACTGCGCCTGCCCCTGCTGAACCTGTCCCGGCCGAAGCTGTTTCGACGATCGCCTCTCCCCCCCAAGGCGGTGCCGCCGCAAGGCCAGTGGCATCCGGTCCATCCCGGGAAGAACTGCTGAAACGGAAAAAACGTTTCGATGCGTTACTGGAGAATTGCCGGGGGAAAATGGAGGAAGAGGTCGGTGCGCTGCTCGGTACCGAGGTCAGTCTGAGTAATCCGGATAATATCCTGATCGGTAAAGAGGCGTTTTTTGATGAGAAGGTCAGCGGTAAGCAGGTTTTTGCCGCTCTTGATATTGTCGGCGATCTCTCCGGTCAAGGTCACCTGGTTATCGGCCTGGGAGACGCGATCCGGATCGGTGGCATGCTGATCATGCTGCCAAGTCAGGAACTTGACGCAGTGGTCGCCAGGGAGGAGTTTGGCGAAGATACCAGGGATGCCTACGGCGAGATCGCCAATATTGCCGCCGGTGCCTACACCGCAGTTTTTGAAGAGCAGTACAGTCAACGGATCCGCTTTGTCAAGACCGTGCTCACCGAGATTATCCCGACCAAGGTGGTGGTTGAAGGGGCAGAGCCCTTCCCCGATCAGGACCACTACTTGAGCATGATGGATCTGTCGATCGGCGGCAGCGTCCTGGGGCGGGTTTCTTTGCTCCTTCCCGCTGCCCTTTTCGGACTCGACGGCCTCAATCAGCCTGCTACCGTGCAGCAGGAGACAGAGCCGGCCATGTCAGCTGGCGGCAGTCCTGCCGGCTCCCCAGGTTTTCCGGCAACCGGAACAGCCGATCCGTCGGTTGAGCCCGATATTCTTTTGGTTGGCGACGACTTTATCGAGGCGGCAAGAATTACCGCGGTCCTTGAGGAATTGGGTTACACAGTGCGTACGCTCTCGTTCAAAGACTCTCTGCAGGGGCTGATCCCTGGCCGGTTGAAAGCGATATACCTGGTGATGCGGGAGGTGAACGAGCAGGTTTTCGGGGTGGCGATCAGGATCAGCACTGCCAGTTCCCTGCCACTGATCGCCGCAGGTCCCGCCTGGACCAAGGGCAAGGTGATCAAGGCGGTGCGATACGGGGTAAGCGATATCCTCCTCACCCCGGCCAGCCGCGAGGATATCGCGGAAAATGTGCGGAACAATCTCCTGCAGATGGCGGCTTAGCCGGAGAAAAGAAGGGGGGCGGCCTACTCCTCCCAGAGTCCTTCAATAGCCTTTTTCTTGATTTTTTCAAGCAGAGTGGTCCGTTTGAGCCCCAGGAGGCGGGCGGCCTCCTTTTTGTTTCCTGCGGCAATTTTCAGGGCCTGGACGATTAATCTGGTTTCCAAGTCGTTGATCACCTCATTGAAATCGATTTCGCCCCTTGCCCAGAGTTCTTCGAGAATTCCAACCTCCTCGCCGGCTCGCAGTTGAGACGGTTCCCTGGCCTCTTCCTCTTCGGTTTCGGGTATCGCCACCTCGGTAAATTTTTCTGGCAGATCAGAGAGTTCAACCAGCCGGCCACTGTTGAGGATGGTCATGTGCTGGATGAGGTTTTCCAATTCCCGAACATTGCCGCGCCAGCGGTGGTGGCGGAGTGCGGCCATCGCCCTGGGGGTGAGGGTGAAGCGCTCCCGTCCCCGGCGGTCGGCGTATTTTTCCATGAAGGCGTCGATCAGGTGAGGGATATCTTCCCCCCGCTCATGCAGAGGCGGGATGTGCAGGGGAACGACGCTGAGGCGGTAATAGAGGTCCTCCCGAAAACCTCCCTCCCTGACCAGTTTTTCCAGATCACAATGGGTGGCGGCGACGATTCTGGTGTTGACCGGGACGGCCTTGAATGCGCCGACCGGTTCAAACTCTTTTTCCTGCAGCACCCGGAGCAGTTTCGCCTGCAGGCTTCCCTTCATGTCACCGATTTCGTCGAGAAACAGGGTCCCCTGGTCGGCATACTGGATCCTTCCGGGCTTGTTGCTCACCGCCCCGGTAAAGGCGCCCTTGGTGTAGCCGAACAACTCGCTTTCGAGGAGATCGTCGGGGATAGCTGCACAGTTGACCGGCACAAAATTTTTATCGCGGCGGCTGCTCAAAGCATGGATCGCCTTGGCGACCATCTCTTTGCCGGTGCCGGAGTCGCCGCGGATGAGGACTGTCGACTGGTCATCTTCGGCGACCCGTTCAATCAGCGCAAAGAGCTGGCGCATTGCCCGGCTGGTGCCGATCATTCCCTGAAAGGAAGATTTTTTGGGCGGAGGCGCCGCACTCTTTACGCTCGCCCGGGTATGGAGGGAGTTGTAGGCCCGTTGCAGTGCACCGGCAGTTTCCTGGAGGTCAAGCGGTTTATGGATGTAGTAATAGAGATCAAGTTCGAGAATCCCTTTGATCATCTGCGGTCTGCCGGCCGGGATAACTGGCAGGATAAGAGTCTCGGGATGGTTGTGCCGCAGGGCGCGGATCAGCCCGAGGTCACCGTCGTTGAAATCGAGGTCGATAACCAGGATTTCTGCACGGCGGTTGTTGAGGCAGGCCCGCAGTTCCTCTTCGTTGCCGACATGTTCGAAACTGCAGGGGAACTGGAGGCTGAGTTGGGCGGTGTGGACGGCGAGCCCGTCCGGCTGTCGATCGGCGATGATTATGGTCGGATGCGATACCATGGTGTCGTGCAGTGCAGGGGCGATGGCTGGCATGCCGGTTGTTGTCTCTTTCAATGGTCCAGGTGCATTAGGTCGGCGAGTTTGCTCGAGGTCCTGCGCATGTTGAGACTGAGCAGTCGGGCGATTTTCTGAATCACCTTGATGCCCACCGTTGGATATTTCTCAGCGAGAATATCAAATCCCCGATCGGTAAGGGTGACCATGGTCGTTGCCTGCCGGGCGATCACCGTCGCTGAGCGGGTTGATTTGTCGATCAGGGCCATTTCCCCAATGGAACTGCCCTTGGTCAGCCGGGCGAGGACTATATTTCCCCCTGATTCAGAGCGTTTCTGTACCTCGAGAACTCCGCTCACCACAAAACCCATAAAGGTTCCCTGATCCCCTTCGACAAAGAGATACTCCCCGCGCTGGAGATGCACGTAACTCATGTGCCGGGCCAGCATCGACAACTCGTCGAGGTTGAAACTGGAAAAGATCGGCAGATTAATCAGAAAAGACCTGGTCTCTTCTTCGCTTTCGCGCATGAACTGATCTTCCATATCCTCGCATGGCTGAGGGAAACGAACACCGTCGACAAGGGATCGTCGTCTGGTAATCGAACCGATCCTGTTGGACAATACTCAGTGTCTTAGCATAGCACATCGAGTAAAGAAAAAACAATAGTGTTTTCTAGGCTGTAAGGGATCAAGGGCAGGGAACTGGCTGATCTATTCCGGGAAAGGAAACAACTCCGGGGACCGATACCGCCCAGTCAACGATTAGGCTTTGCGTTCGCGGGGTGATTGGCTATATTGAAGGGCTGTCGATACACCTCGAGTACCTTGCCGCGGATTTAAGGATTTTTACCACGTACTCTGCCTCAAGGTACCTAGCGCCTCTGCGGTTTGTGGAGGTCACAAACATAGGGTTGCGGGCGTCAGCCCGCATGAGTCAAAGTGGTGACTCTTTGCTGGATGTGCCTGTTCTACGGTACCTGGTCTGCGCCGTGCTCTTGTTGGGGAACCCAGTGCCGGCTCTTGCCGGTGAGCCTTTTGTCGCCAGAGTGACAAAGGTTATTGACGGAGACTCCCTGGTGGTTGAGGTGAAGAGCCGGAAGATGGAAATCCGCCTCTATGGCGTGGACAGCCCGGAATACGATCAACCCTTTTCCGGACTGGCCAAGGCCTTTTCCAGGCGGGCAGTGCTTGGTCGACAGGTGACGATCGATCCTCGCTCTACTGACCGCTATGATCGGGTTGTGGCGTTGGTGGACCGCGATGGTGGAATGCTCAACGCCGATCTGGTCTCTGCCGGTTTTGCCTGGGTCTCCCCACGCTACTGTCGGCTGCGGTTGTGCAGGGAGTGGCGGGAGTTGGAAATGCTTGCCCGCAGCAAACGGGCCGGTCTTTGGCAAGAAGCTGACCCGGTGCCTCCATGGCGCTGGAAGGAAATGAGCAGGGAGAAGTCCTTTAGCAGATTTTCGTCTAAAAATTAGAGTAAGAGTAAACTGGCAGTCAAGATAATTCAACCGGGCGGGCGGCCGCAAGGCGCCTGGAAAACCATGTCATTACCACCTATGAAGACCGTGTTCTCCGCCGGAGTTCTTTCCCTGGCAATCTTGGTCGGCGCTGCCGTTGAGGCATCAGCTGAAAGTGTCGCCGCCCGGGAAAATCTGCAGAAGCTGATCAATACCAGGGGGTGTCCCGGATGTGATCTCGCCGACCTCAACCTCACTCGACTCGATTTGTCGGCAACCAATCTTCAGGGGGCCGATCTTTCCCGGAGCAGGATGCATCTCACCAATCTGGCTGGGGCAAATCTGCAAAAAAGTGATCTGCGCGGGGCACAGTTCGGTGGTGCAGATCTGGGCGATGCCGATTTGCGCGGTGCCGATTTGCGCGGGGCAAACCTGGATGGCGCCTATCTGGCCGGGGCCCAACTGGACGGTGACTTCGTTTCCGCCCGCTCCTATGCCGACCTGGGGGCTGAGACTGCCCAGGAGGTCTACGTCGAAGATCCGGTAAAACCGAAGAAAGTCCCCGAAGCGGGGGAGGTCAACCTCGCTGAGAGGCGGGATCTGGCCGAACCACCGCCGGAGTTGGCTAAACCCCGGCAAACTCCGGCTGGACAGATTGCCGAGGCAAGGCAGGAGGAGAAACCCATTGCCATGCCCCCGTCGCCCCCCCCCGAAGCGCCTGCAGTGAAAAAAGTCCAGCCTCCCGCTCCGGTAGAGAGAGCTGCAGCGGATAAACCCGTTGCCCCAGCCACCCCGGCTCTCCCCCTTCCCCCTGCTGCGCCTGCCGCTCCTGCTGCATTGGAGGAGGTGCCGCCCAGTGTCGCTCTGGCACTCGATAAAGGCCGCCGTGACCTCTTGGACCGCCTGCTCGACAGCAATGTGTGCACCGGCTGTGCCCTTGGCGGGGTCGATCTCAGTGGCCGGAACCTGAAAAAGGCTGACCTGGAAAGGGCTGACCTCCGGGGAGCCAACCTGGCCAAGGCCAATCTTGAGGGG
>JAZBOD010000111.1:0-6932 GCA_036350955.1 Desulforhopalus sp.
CGCTGCCGGCAAGCAGCTGCACCTCGCGGTACTGGCGTTGACCGGGAGCAGGGTTCTCGGGACGATTTTCCTCGACGAAGGTGGGCTGACGCCCGCAACCTAAGAGCGATGATCCCCACCCACGTAGAGGGGATAAGTACCTTGACGAAATTCATTCTAAGAAAACAGAAATGAATTTCTAAGGAACTCAGGCCGGTTCAACCAGTTTGTCCCACCGGCTGAAAAATGGTGCCCGAAAGAATTATGTTGCCTTGCCGCACGAATTTTACAGCCTTCTTGGCTGGTTTCCGGTATCATTTTCGCTGATACGAGCATTAAGAAAAGTCTTGCGAAATTGGTTGACAAAAACAACTTTGCATGTAATTTTGCATAGCATTATCACCCCCCTTGGGGGAGTCTGAAGAGGGATGCCGTTCCAGATGGCAACGCTCTTGGGTTGCGGACCAGGGGGAGCCCTTCAGGACTTGCCAGTACGTGTCGGGCCCAGCTCTTTGGCTGGCAACCGTCAGCTGCTTGGCATCGTCCAGCCTGGGAAAGTAATCCTGCGGGGCTGAAAGGAAAGCTGCATGAACCATGTTTGGGGAAGTTGGGCGTTACGCTCAACAATGGAACTTTTTCAGGTACCAACAGGAGGGTTCAATGAAAAAAAGTCTTTTGAGCATGATGCTGGTTGTTGGCGGTTCCCTGTTACTCTCGCCGGTGGTGGTTTCCGCCGAAACAGTCACCCTGACCTACAGTACGTTTTTTCCCCCTACCCACATTCAGTCAATAACCTCGGAAGAGTGGTGCAAGGAAGTTGAAGCCCGCACCGAAGGGCGGGTCAAGGTCCAGTTTTTCCCGGGACAGACCCTGACCAAGGCGCCACAAACCTACGAGGCGATAACCGATGGTATCGCCGATATCGGTACGGCGGCCCTCGCCTATACCCAGGGGCGTTTCCCGGTCATGGCGGCGATGGATCTCCCCTTCGGCTACAAATCAGGAACCGCCGCAACCCAGGTGGCCAACCAGCTGTTTGCCAAAATGAACCCGGAAGAATTCGCCGCCACCAAAGTGATGTATTTTCATGCCCATGGCCCGGGGTTCATCCACACCAGGGAAAAGGGCATAGAGAAGCTTGAAGACCTGAAAGGCCAGCGCATCCGCTCCACCGGGATGAGTGCCAATGTGGTTACCGCCCTCGGCGGCACCCCGGTGAGCATGGCGATGCCGGACACCTACCAATCGCTGCAGAAAGGGGTGGTCGACGGCAGCATGCATCCGGTGGAGACCAACAAGGGCTGGAATATGGGCGAGGTGGTTGACTATGTCACCATGGCCTATCCGCCGGCCTATACCACCACCTTTTTCGTGGTGATGAACAAGGACAAATGGGCGGCGATCGACCCGGCCGATCAGAAGATTATCGAAGAGATCAACGCGGCCTGGGCAGCAAAACACGGTGCTGCCTGGGACAGCAGTGACAAGGACGGGATTGCCTTCTTCCAGGAGAAAGGCGGCCAGATCATCGAACTCGACGAAGCCGAGACCAAGCGCTGGGAGGAGGCCGTCGCCCCGGTGGTCAATGACTACGCCGCCAGTCTTGACAAATTGAATGTCAAAGGCCAGGAGGTAATTGATTTTATCCGCACTACCCTGAACTCGCTCCAGTAGGAACGGCTTTTGCCGGCGATCCTTCCGGCGGCACAGTGCTGCCGCCGAGGGGGATGTCGCCGGCGGGTGCCTCGACTGTAAACGCTGAATCGGCAAACGCCGCGGGGGGAGTCGATGTTTAGCATCCTGAAGGTCTTTGATTGGTTGTCGGGAAAGATGCTGCTCCTCGGCGGTATCCTGCTGGTCGCGATGATGGCCCTGACCTGTGTCGATGTCGTCGGCCGGATGTTCGGCTACCCGGTTTTCGGGACCTACGAGCTGATCAGTTTCATGGCCGCGCTGGTGGTCGCCGTTGCCCTGCCGGACACCCATTCCAGTAAGATGCATATCGGTGTCGAACTCCTCACCACCCGCTTTTCCACGAAAACCCAGCATATCATCGAACTGATTACCGACCTGGTGGCCCTGATCCTCTTTGCGGTGGTGGCTTGGCGGATGTTTCTCTATGGCTTTAAGCTTCGTCAGTCCGGAGAGGTCTCGATGAACCTCGGTCTGCCGGAGTATATGGTCACTCTGGCGGTCGGCTTTGGCTTTTTGTTTTTCACCGTGGCGATCGTCAAGTCCTTGGTCGAGACACTGAACAAGTTGAAAAAGAGATAAAGGCAATGGGTCCTACAACAATTGGGGTAGTCGGCATTCTGGTGATGATTCTGCTCTTTCTCACCCGGATGCCTGTCGCATATGTCATGACCCTGGTCGGGTTTGTCGGCTTTTCCTCGATGGTCTCCCTGCAGGGGGGACTCAACCTGGTTGCCAAGGAGTTTTACAACACCTTTTCCAACTATGATCTGACGACCATCCCGCTGTTTATTTTGATGGGGCAGCTGGTTTTCGGCAGCGGGATCAGTACCCGGCTCTACAATGCCGCCCATATGTGGCTGGGCGGGGTGCGGGGCGGAATGGCGATGGCCACCGTCACCTCCTGCACCGCCTTTGGCGCGGTGTGCGGTTCCAGTCCGGCGACCGCCGCGACCATGGCCACCGTCGGCATGCCGGAGATGCGCCGTTTCGGCTATCGCGACGAACTCTCCGCCGGGGCAGTCGCCTCGGGCGGTGGACTGGGAATGATCATGCCGCCCAGTGTGGTGATGATCGTCTACGGCATCCTCACCGAGCAGTCGATCGGCAAGCTCTTCATGGCCGGGATTGTGCCCGCCCTGGTGGTGACCCTGCTGTTTATTATCACCATCATGATCTGGTGCAGCTATGCCCCGGAGCAGGGGCCGGCGGGGGAGTCGTTTTCCTGGCGGGCGAGGTTCCGTTCCCTGCTCAGCCTGGGTGAGGTGGTCTTTGTCTTTGGTCTGGTCATGGGGGGCTTGTTTGCCGGGTGGTTTACCCCAACCGAGGCCGCCGGGGTCGGGGTTTTCGGGGTCCTGCTCGCCTCCCTGGCCCGCCGCCAGCTGACCTGGCGCAAATTTGCCGATGCCCTCTACGAAACCCTGCGCTCCTCCTGCATGGTGATGCTGCTGGTCGCCGGGGCGACGGTGTTCGGCAAATTCATGGCCATTACCCGGATCCCCTTTGAAGTCGCTTCGTGGATTGGTGCTTTTGACCTGCCGGCGGTAGTCATCGTGGCGATGATCATTCTGGTCTATTTTATCGGCGGCTGCGTGATGGATGCTCTGGCCCTGGTTATGCTCACCATCCCGATTTTCTACCCGGTCATTCAGATGCTCGGCTATGACCCGATCTGGTTCGGCATCATCATCGTCCTCATTTCGCAGATGGGGGTGATCACCCCGCCGGTGGGGATTAATGTCTACGTGGTCTATGGGGTTTCCCGCGGACTTCCCGGAGGTGCTGTTCGTCTCGAATCGATTTTCACCGGGGTGATGCCCTTTCTCGGGGCCATCGTGGTGGCGATCGTCCTGATGACGATTTTCCCGCAGATCATCACCTTCCTGCCCGAGATCCTCTACTAGAGGGCTTGAGGTTTGGCGCCGCTGCGGGCCGCAGCCGTTATCGCCGCCGGGTTTTTGACCGTGTCGATAGCCTATGCGATCCGCTATGGCTACGGAATTTTCCTGCCGGAAATGGTGGCCGAGCTGGCAATTTCCAAAACCCAGGCCGGGCTGATCGCCTCGGCCTATTTCGTCGCCTATACCCTGTTCTCCCCCCTGCTCGGCTATCTTTCCGACCGCTTCGATGTGCGGATCATCCTCAGCCTCTTTACCGCCCTGCTCGCCGCTGGCGCCCTGTGCATGGCCTTGGCCGTCGATGTCTGGAGCGCAGGATTGTTTTTTGCCCTGGCCGGGATCGGCCATTCCGCCTGCTGGGCCCCGGTGGTTGCCCTGGTGCAGCGCTGGGTTCCCGACCGGCGGCGGGGGCTGGCCCTCTCCCTGACCACCATGGGGGCTGGGGTGGGGATTGCTTTGTGGAGTCTGCTGTTGCCGCTGATTATTGCCAACAGCGGCTGGCGGAGCGGCTGGCTGGCCCTGGGCTGTTTTGCCCTGGCCGTTGCCGGGCTGAACTTTCTGCTGGTTCGCCGGTCACCGGAAAGAGCTGCTGACCCGGGGCAGGGGGACACGGCGCCGGCCAACCGCCAAAAAGCCGGGATGTGCCAGTACCGGGAACTGCTTGGCGGGAGAATTCTCTGGCTGATTGGCCTTGCCTATCTGCTGGTGGGGTTCACCGTCCTGGTGCCGTTCACCTTTCTCACCGTGTATGCGATGGACAGCCACGCCCTTGCTTACGGTGAAGCCGGCCGGCTTCTGGCAATCATCGCTCTGGCCGGGATGGCCGGGAAACTGGTGCTCGGGATTCTCTCCGATAGCCTGGGCCGGGTGAGGGTGATGCTCGGCTGCGGTCTTCTGCTCGGGCTGGGTTGCCTGGGGATGGCGCTCGGGCACACGGTGCCGGCGCTCTATACCGCGGTCATCCTCTTCGGGGTGGGCTGGGGGGCGGTCTGGCCGGTCTATGCCGCTGCTGCGGCGGACTTCTTTCCCCGCTCGCGGGCCGGCAGCGTGATCGGCATCTGGACGGTTTTCCTCGGGGTCGGTTCGATTCTCTCGCCGGTGCTCTGCGGCTGGCTGATCGATATCAGCCACTCCTATCTCTCCTCTTTTCTCCTCGGTTCCCTCGGTGGGCTCTTCTCCGCCCTGCTCCTTGTCCCGCTGCGCAAAACCGCCAGGGTTGCCGTGGTCGATTAGCCCCCCGGCGGCGGTTATCTGCCTCCGGGGGAGAAGATCAGCGGCCGGTTTCGAAACGAAACTGCTGCTCGGGGTCGATGATTGCCAGGACCCGAATGGCGCAGCCTTCGCCACCTCGCCAGCGCCAGGGGAAGGCGAGGAAGGTGCAGCGCTTGCCGGTCACCTTGTTGAGGTCGCCGCCGACATTTTCAATCCCGGGAATCCCGCCTTTGACCATCAGGGTCTTATGGCCGGCCTCCCAGTCGGGGAAGTCTTCCTTGGGGTCACGGCCGGTATAGGCCTTGTACTCTTCGATGAGATGGGGGTGGGTCGGGCCGAGTCCGTGGTCGACCAGTTTGGTGGCCATCGGGTGGTCGTTGGCCTGGACGTCATAGCCGACCATTTTCACCTTCCGGTCGACCAGCCACTGGGCACCTTCCCGATAGATTCCGGGTGAGTAGGCGTAATACTCGTCGGTGTCGGCCATTTTCGTGTGCATTCCGGTGTTGATCATCACGATATCCCCTTCACGGATCTGCGGCCGGGCATTTTCCAGGTCTTCAGCGGTAATCACCTCCCATTTTTTCTTGGGGATGGAGACCGCCACCCCGGTACCGAAGAAGCGCCACAGCGGATAGCCCATCAGACAGGGGGTGTTCTCGGTGACATGGAGGGGGGCATCCATATGGGTGCCACGGTGCATGATCCCCTCAAACTCGGTCTGGTAGAGGCCGTCCTTGGCGTGGAATTTTTTCACATGGACATTGATTCCGGGAGTGGACGGCCACTCCGGCATATGGTGGCCCCAGGGTTGGCTGAGATTGTATATTTCCAGGCTCATGGTGTTCTCCTCTTTGCCAGATGACTAGGCGGAAGCGCCGGACTCGATGCGGTAGTTGCCGCTTGGGTCGGTAATCGCGACGAAACGGACCTGACAGGCATCGCCGTTTTTCCAGTTCCAGGGGGTGGCGACCAAGGTCGCCCGGGTGCCGAGCAGATGGTTGACATCGCCGCCCACCTGCTCGATGGTCGGAATGCCGGCGCCAAGGAGGATCTTGTGGGCAACGTTCCACTCCGGATGTTCTTTTTTCGGGTCAAGGCCGGTCTCGTCGCGGTACTTTGCGGTCAATCGGTTCATCAGCGGCCCACCGCGGTGGGGGCCAAGTGAGGTGGCCAGCGGGTGGTCAATCTGCGGGGTATCGATTGCCACCATTTTGCACCCCTGGTCGACCAGCCATTGGGCGCCATCCTTGGCCAGGCCAGGCGATTCCCCGAAATATTCGAGGCTGTCGCTGTATTTGCTGTGCCAGCCGGTGACGATCACCACAAAATCGCCGCGGCCGATGGCCGGTTTCGCCGCCTGGAGATCGGCGGCGCTGACCAGTTCCCAGCGCCCCTTGGGGATGCTGAGGATCACCCCGTTGCCAAACAGCCGGTCGAGGGGGATGTCTGACGCCGGCGCACCTTTCTGGATCAGGTGCAGTGGACTGTTCATGTGGGTGCCGGTATGCATGACCATTTTCAGCCGCTGGGCCATCACCCCGTGCTGGGCATGTTTGACCGAGCGGTACATGATGACATCGGCATCGCCGGGCATGGATGGCGCGTTGTGCCCCCAGAGATGGCTGAGTTCGACCATGTGCAACCCGCTGTACGGGTCTGTGGTAACGACAGTCATAGTTTACCTCTCTGTTGAAGTTGTACCCATTCTCTCAAATTGGCAGAGGGCATCGCGGCTCAACCGTGCCGCCAAGGCGCACCTGCCGGACAAAAAACCAGCGCAACAGGTCTGTTCCGGGCAGACTGCGCTGTTTCGTATGGTGGACCACGAGCGTCACTCTTTGCAACATAGTAGTACCCGGCGGGATTGTCCGCTGTCAAGCGAAATTTACATGTAAAGTGTAATGCAGTGGTGGTCCTGATAATCGATGGATTTCAGAATTATAGCGGTTTTACAGGGGGTACGGTTGTTTTTTCTCAGCCGGGTTCGGGGTTGACATGTGCCATGCAATGTCTATAAGTTGAGGCCGAAACCCCGCTTTGCCAGAAAAACAGCCGAGGATTGGCCAAACAGCACCAGCCACAGCCCCCTCTCGGCCAGGCGATGTGCAGCAAGAAGAGAGACCGGCTGAATGCCCTCAGCAAGGAAAC
>JAZBOD010000112.1:0-5189 GCA_036350955.1 Desulforhopalus sp.
CACTTCGGTCGTGATGAGGTTCTCACCCATCTGCGCGCCTACTACGAAGGCCTGACCGAGAAGGTGGAAGTGAAGATGCAGGGTGCCGCTTCCGGTTCGGCAATGTAATTATTCCAGCTGTACCTGTTTGACCAGGGGGATACCGCCATCAGGCGGTATCCCCTTTTTTTTTTCTCCGGGGTAAGGTATCCTTTCCCGGAACGTACTGAGAAGATGTCAGAAATTGAGTGGAGTAACCAAAAGGGGGGGTATGCGCGAACTTACCGTCGGGCTGGGTAGCAGGAGTTATCCGATTTTCATTACCGAGGGTTGCCTGAAGAGAATCGGTGCCGATCTCGTCGAGCGGCGGGTGGGCAAACGCTACGGGTTGATCATCGACGATCAGGTAGCTGAAGCATACGGCGAGCAGGTTAGCGAATCTCTGCAAAAGGCGGGTCTTGCCGTCGAAACCCTGGTGTTTCCCCATGGCGAAGCGAGCAAAAGTCTGCACAGCGTCGCTGATCTGGCCGGGAGGCTGGCCAGCCTCGGTTTTGACCGGCAGGATGCCCTGATCGCCCTTGGTGGCGGGGTGACCGGCGATCTCGCCGGGTTTCTTGCCGCCACCTATATGCGCGGTATCCCCTATGTCCAGGTGCCGACCACCCTGCTTGCCCAGGTGGACAGCTCAGTGGGGGGGAAGACCGGGGTGGATATCATCGAAGGAAAGAATCTGATCGGGGTGTTTCACCAGCCGCGGGCGGTTTATGTCGATACCGCCGTCCTCCGCACTTTGCCCCGACAAGAGCTGCTTGGCGGCCTGGCCGAAGTGATCAAGTACGGGGTGATCCGCGACCGGACCTTCTTTACCTTTCTCGAAGACCACCGCCAGGCGATCCTCGACCTGCAGCCGGAGGTAATCACCCATACCATCTCCACCTGCTGCCGGATCAAGGCCGAGGTGGTTGCCGATGACGAGCGGGAAGGGGGAATGCGGCGGATCCTCAATTACGGCCACACCATCGGCCACGCCGTGGAAGGGGCCTCCGATTTTACCATCATCCACGGTCTGGCGGTGGCCATCGGCATGGTTGCCGCGGCCAAACTGGCGGTGGCGAAAGGGCTGCTCAGTGAGCAGGACAAGGAGCGGATAGTCTCCCTGCTTAAGGCCTATGGCCTGCCGGTGGCGGTTCCAGCGGCGCTTTCCCGGACCAGAATAAAACGCTATCTGCTCACTGACAAAAAGGCGGTCGGTGGACGGCTGCACTTTGTTTTGCCGACAACCATCGGCAGTACCTGTATCAATGCCGATATCAGCGAAACGCACATCGATGCGGTCCTCGGCTGATTACTCTCTAACCCAAACAGTTCGACAACAATGCCAATCTACGAATTCTACTGCGACAGCTGCAATGTGGTGTTTAACTTCTTTTCCGCCCGGGTGAATACCACCAAGGTACCCTCCTGCCCGAAGTGCGGCGCCGAACTTGCCCGGCAGATCTCCCGCTTTGCCACCATCGGTAAGGCCAAGGAGGAGGGCGACGACCCGTTTGCCGGGCTTGACGAGGCGAAGATGGAAAAAGCCTTTGCCTCCCTGATGCAGGAAGCGGAGCGGGTCAACGAAGAGGATCCGCAACAGATGGCTGCGCTGATGCGCCGCTTCACCTCCCAGACCGGTATTCGCCTTGGCGAGTCGATGGAGGAGGCGATAGCCCGGATGGAGGCTGGAGAGGACCCCGAGCAGGTAGAAAAGGAGATGGGTGACCTGCTCGACGGTGAGGATTTCAGCCTGGAGTCGATGAAAAGCCGGGTTCAGCGCCTGAAAGAGGCGCCGCGGCACGATGAAAAGCTCTACGAGTTGTAGGTCTCAACCCTCGCCATACAGAGGGGTCTGATGTCTTGACCGAATGCGGTGCCTAAACAACGGGCACCGTATTTCTAATGCACTGTCCCGGTACTCTCGCCAGCCAGCAGGTTGTCGAGGTCATCTCCGGTGGTTTTGTCACGCAGAATCCGCCTCGCCTCACTGGTGCTGATTCCCAGCGCCTTGGCCAGGTCGTCGACGCTGTAGATTGGTCGGCCGTCCGGGGTGTAGTGGTGCGGTTTAAGGTCCGGAAAGGCGGCGTGAATCGCGGTGTTTGAGGCCTCAAGCAGCAGGCGGCGCACCTCCGGCGGGCCGTTGAGGATCAACCACTCCACCGCCTCGGCCCAGAGCCGGCTGTCAGCCTGGTCATGGGCGAGCACCTGCATTGCGCTTTCCAGGTCCCAGAGGTCCTTGAATTCCATCGTGTTTTTTCTCCTGTACTTTCGATAACTCGCCGTGGCATAATATTTCCCTACACTATAAAAACTGGCCGGCAGTCGGCAAGGGAAATAATGTTGCCAATCCTGAAAATTTGAGGTGCAGTGATGGTCAATCGTTTCGACGGCGGAATCTTCCTGGAAAATATTGAGTGGTTTGACGAAACCGAACAGGAGATTGTCCGCCGCCTGCCCCAGAGCGGCTCCGGGGAGATCAAGCTCGGGGCCCAGCTGACCGTGCGGGAGAGTCAGGCTGCGGTGCTGTTCTACAAGGGCAAGGCCTGCGACGCCTTTCCCCCCGGGCGACACACCCTGAAGACCGCCAACCTGCCGATCCTCACCAAGATTCTCTCGATCCCCTGGCGCGGTGACAGCCCCCTGCGTGCCGAAGTCTACATGGTCAACCTGAAATACTTCCCCAATCTCAAGTGGGGAACCCAGAATCCGGTAGCCTTCCGCGATCGCCAACTTGGCCTGATCCGGCTGCGCGCCCACGGGATGTACAATATCCAGGTGGTTCAGCCGGCACTGTTTATCAACAGCCTGGTCGGGACCATGGGCAAAATGGATACCGACGGGATCGCCGACTACCTGAAGATGGTCATTGTCTCCCGCTTCAACGACTATCTCGGCAAAACCCTTGATACCATTTTCAACCTGCCGGGCCGCTTCGATGAACTGTCAACCGGCCTGCAGGAGCACCTTGCCAAGGACTTCAGCCATTTCGGCCTGCGCCTCAGCCATCTGTACATCACCTCGATCACCCCACCGGAGGAGGTGCAGAGCGTCATCGACGATACCGGCCGGATGGCCCTGATCCATGACATGGATAAATTCATGCAGCTGAAAGCGGCAATGGCCATGGAGAAGGCCTCCACCGCCGGTGGTGAGGCCGGCGCCGGCCTCGGGATGGGCATGGGGCTGATGCTCCCCGGGATGTTTGCCGCCGGAGCAGCGCGGCTTGGCGGGGCCGGACCGGCGGCTGTTGCGCCGACCCCGACCGCGGGCCAGGTCTGTCAGGACTGCGGCAACACTATTGCCGCCGATGCCAGGTTTTGTCCATTGTGCGGGCATCAGCAGCTGCTGCTTGCCGAATGCGGCCACTGCGGTAAGCACCTCACCCCAAACGCCAAATTCTGTTCGCGCTGCGGCCGGCCGGCGGATGAGAAGAAAAAGGCCACGGTTTGCCGGGTCTGTGCCGCGGAGAACCTGCCGGAGTCGTTGTTCTGTAATCAATGTGGGGAGTCGCTTGATCAGGGCTGATGGAACTGACCATCGAGCAGAGCTGCCCCTCCTGCGGGGCGGACCTTATCCTGCGTGAAGACGACCGGTTGATCGATTGCCGGTTCTGCGGGGTCCATGCCTACCGGATCGACAGTTCCGCCTGCCGCTACCTGCTCCCCGAAGCCAGCCCGCAGAGCATTACCGCCAGGCAGATTTTTTACGCCCCTTACCTGCGTTTTCGCGGGACCATCTTCGCCGTGCAGCACAACCGGGTCAACCATCGGCTGGTCGATACCACCCGCCTGGCGATCGCCGCCGACCCGCTGGCCCCCTCCCTTGGTCTCCGGCCCCAGGCGATGGCGGTCCGGCCGGTGGTGGCGAAAACCCCTGGCCTCTTTCTCCAGCAGACCATGCCAACCCGGGAGGTTTTTCGTCACGCCACCCGGCTTGCCGATCTCCTTAAAAAGCGCAGCGGGGGGGCTACCCAGCACCGCGCCTTTATCGGCGAGACCCTGAGCCGGATCTACCAACCCTATTACCTCAAAGGGGAGATGGTCCATGATGCGGTGGACAACCGCGTGGTCTGCCCCCGTGAGGCGCTGGCCGGGCATCTGTTGAAAACCTGCCGGAGCAAGGTTTCCTGGGAACCGCGCTTTCTTAACACCATCTGCCGGAGCTGCGGTGGTCTGCTCGATGGTGAGCGGGACAGTGTCGTCCTCCATTGCCGCAACTGTGCCGCCCACTGGCAGGAGGAGGGCAAGGCCTTTGTTCCGGTCACCTGGGAGGTGGTCTCTTCACGGAATCCGGAGGTGCTCCATCTGCCTTTCTGGCGGATTGAGCTGGTCACCGCCGGCCACCGGCTGGCCAGTTTTGCCGACTACCTGCGCTTTACCAACCAGCCGGTGATCGCTAAGCCAGCCGATCAGCGTCGGCCGCTCTGTTTCTGGATCCCGGCGGTCAAAATCCAGCCGAAGGCCTTTTTGCAGCTCGCGGGCCAGCTGACCCTTGGCCAGTGGCGTTTGCCGCCCGGCCAGAGTGGCACACCTCCCGCCAGCTCTCACCCGGTTACCCTGCCCCGGCTGGAGGGGGAACAGTCGGTCAAGATGGTACTTGCGGCAACCACCCTGGCCCGGGCAAAAAGCCTGCCGCTGCTGCCGGAAATCGAAGTCCGGCCGATCCGGGTGGTGCTGAGCTACCTGCCTTTTCGGCGGCAGACCCATGACCTGGTCGAGGAGTACACCGGGGCGACGGTGCAGACTGCGGCGATCCGTTATGGGAGGTCTCTTTGATGAATGAGAAGGTTATCTCAGTTGCTTGGTTTTAGGTTGAACCCCTTACGATTTCAAAGTAGTTTCTGAGGTGCTCATGACAGTCTGTCGCTGTGGCCTGCTTGTCGCCAGAGGCCTTTGAGCTAATGAGCCATGGTCGGCATCACTTCCAGCTGCGCTCTCCGGCCTTATCAGCAGTTTTCGTTTTACTGGGAAGAAGGCGATGGTTCAAGATGATATGCTGATGGGTTTTGCCCTTGACCAGGCCCACCAGGCACTGGCGCGGGGTGAGTTTCCGGTGGGCTGTGTCTTCGCCTGGCAGGGCAGGGTAGTTGCCTCCGGGGCGCGGTGCAGCAGTACCGGCCGGGCCAACGAACTGGACCATGCCGAAATCATCGCCCTGCGCCGCTTTCTTGAGAG
>JAZBOD010000113.1:0-6054 GCA_036350955.1 Desulforhopalus sp.
CGAAAAGCGAAGAGATACACCCCTCGGTAACCTCTCCCGCCCCATTGCAGAAGAGCAGGTCGTAGAGCCCACTGCTGCCGGCCTGACGATAGTGCCGATCATAGAGGCCACGGTGACTGGTTTTATGGAACAGCCAGGGGCCGTCGGTCTCCGTCGGGGTGTCGGCAAAGTCGATCAACGGCAGATCAGCGGTGTCGTTTCCCTGCTTCGGTCTGAGGGGCAGATTCAGGGCAGCGGGAGGGGACCAGGGGGAGGCGGTCAGCTCTACCCGACCATCTTTTTCAAGGACCAGCCGGAGGCGATAACAGGCCTCACCGAAATCAGCCTCCTGGCGGAGAAGTCGGTCGCGAATTGCCGCCAGGTCACAGAAAAACCGAAAGAATCGGGCGGAGTCGGCGAGCCGCTCAAGATGGCGCTCAAGCAGCCAGAATCCGCCACCCCTCTGCCAGAGGATGGTCTCAAAGAGATTAAAGCGTGGCTGGCTATGGGTAAGAAACCGTCCCTTGAGCAGCGACTCATCCCACTCTTCGGTGGCTTTTGAGTCATAGGTTATTCCGCCACCGATCCCCATCTCTCCCCGGTTGCCGCGGAGATGGATGGTCCGGATCGGGACGTTGAAGACCGCCGAGGCGTCCGGGGCAAGGTAGCCGATGGCTCCGGTATAGACGCCGCGCCGGTCGGTTTCCAACTCATCGATGATCTCCATCGTCCGGATTTTCGGTGCCCCGGTAATCGAACCGCAGGGAAAGAGCGCCCGAAAGATCTCATCAAGACGGAGCCGGTCAAGCTGTTTGTCCAGAACCCGGCCGCGGATGGTTGAAGTCATCTGCAACAGGCTCTCATAGGGTTCAACGGCAAACAGCGAAACGACCTCCACCCGACCGGGCCCATGGCCGTGGATCAGACGGCCCAGGTCGTTGCGCAGCAGATCGACGATCATCACGTTTTCACTGCGGTTTTTCTGATCAAAGTGGAGAAGAGTGGCATTGGCCTCCTCTTCACTGCAGGTCCTGCCCTTGCTGATCGTGCCCTTCATCGGCCGGACGGTGATCTTCTCCCGGTCTTTTCTGAAAAACAGCTCCGGGGAAAAGGAGAGAATCCGCTCCGTACCGTGGCGCAGATAGGCGCCATAGGCGACCGACTGGTTGTGCCGCAGGGTGCGGTAGAATCCTTCCGGTGAGCCGGTAAAGTCAAAGAGCAGTTTCATGGTGTAGTTGACCTGATAACTGTCTCCGGCACCGATGTAGTCGCGCACCCGCTCGATGGCGGCGAGGCACTCCTCCCGGGACATATTCGCCCGCAGACCGCTGATGGCATAATCGCTTTCGGCAAGTTTGCCGGCAATCGACAGGGGCAAATCGTGGTCACCGCTCTGGTGGTCAAAGCGATACGGCGCGGTAAAAACCCCAAAACTGGCGAGAACCGTTCCCGCAGCAGAGGAGGTCAGCCGGCCAAGTCCCGCCTCGAGCAGGGCACCAAACTCATAGGCCAGCCAGCCGGCCAGAAAAAATCCCTGGTCAAGCTGTGACTGGAGCCGGGCCAGATACTCGCCGGGATCGTCACCAACCCGGCAGACCAGGCGCGCCTTGGGGTTGAGAAAGAGCAGGGATTGGCTGTTTTCGGGATCAGGGCGGGAGGTATCGAGAAAAACGAAATCCTCTTGCCGGGCAAGCAAGGCAAGGAGACTTTCCAGATCGGGTTCCTGAATCGGCAGCATCCGCCTATCCATTTAGCGCTGCAAAGACAAACAGCAGAGAGGAGATACCGTGCCGCCAGAGGGACCAGTCGGCCTTGACCTGACTGACATTTTGATTTTGCTGATAACTCTGTTCAAGGAAACGAATACCCCTCGGTGAAGTGGCTCGACAGCTGTTCCACATAGCGAAATTTCTGGTTGTTCTTGTTGTAATTCTGTGCCTCTTCGACTATCATCACCAGGTGATTTTTCACCACGGCAACCATTCCTCAGCACATATAAACTATTTGCGCGGTTTTTGCCATGCTGCTGGCCAACTCATCAGTACAACAAAGGAGAACACATTATGTCGCGAAAGATGGTTACGATCGATGGTAATCAGGCCTGTACCCACGTCGCCTATGCTACCAGCGAAGTCATCACCCTCTACCCCATAACCCCTTCAACACCCCTGGCGGCAGAGGCCGATACCAAGTCAGCCAGCCTGCAAAAAAATATCTGGGGAACGGTCCCCGTGGTCAACCAGATGCAGTCCGAAGCCGGTGTTGCCGGATCAATCCACGGCTCCCTGGCCACCGGTGCCCTGTGCACCACCTTTACCGCCTCACAGGGTCTGCTGCTGATGATCCCCAACATGTATAAGATCGCCGGAGAACTCACCCCGACCGTCTTCCACGTCACCGCCCGGGCCATCGCCTGCCAGGGCTTGTCGATCTTTGGCGACCACAGCGATATTTACGCCGCCCGACAGACCGGCTGGGGCATGCTCTGCTCAGAAAATGTCCAGCAGGCAATGGACATGGCGCTGATTGCCGTCCAGGCGACCCTTGCCTCGCGGGTGCCGTTCATCCACTTCTTCGACGGTTTTCGGACCTCCCACGAGATCCAGAAGGTCGAACAGATCAGCTACGAGCAGATGGCGGAGATGATCGATGAAGAGTTGATCTTCGAGCACCGGCACCGGGCCCTCTCTCCGGACCACCCGACCATCCGCGGCACGGCACAAAACCCCGATGTCTACTTCACCGGCCGGGAGACGGTCAACCGCTACTACGATGCCCTCCCCGGCATCGTTCAGGAGACGATGAATAAGTTCGCCGGGATAATCGGCCGCCAGTACCGCCTCTTTGATTACCATGGTGCCCCGGATGCGGAAAATGTCGTGGTGATGATGGGGTCAGGCTGTGAGGCAATGGCTGCGACTATCGACCACCTGGTCGCCCAGGGCGAAAAGGTCGGCATGGTTGCCGTCCGCCTGTTCCGGCCCTTCGACAGCAAGGCGATGGTCAATGCCCTTCCCGCCACGGTCGAGCGGATCACCGTCCTCGACCGCACCAAGGAGCCGGGCTCGGCTGGTGAGCCCCTCTACCAGGATGTCCGTACCGCCATCGGTGAAGCGGCGGAGAGCAACAGCACCATTTACCCGCCGATGGTGCTCAGTGGCCGCTACGGGCTCGGCTCGGCAGAGTTCACCCCGGCGATGGTCAAGGCGGTTTTTGACAACATGAAGGCGATGGCGCCGAAAACCAGGTTCTGTGTCGGCCCCAACGACGATGTCACCGGCAGCAGCCTCGCCTACGATGTCTCGTACAACATCGAAGGCAAAGATGTCTTCCGGGCGATGTTTTACGGTCTTGGTTCCGACGGAACGGTGGGGGCCAACAAAAACACCATCAAGATCATCGGCACCGAAACCGACAACTCCGCCCAGGGCTATTTCGTCTACGCCTCAAAAAAATCGGGCTCCATCACCACCAGCCACCTCCGCTTCGGCAAGACCCCGGTAATCGCCCCCTACCTGATCGACAAGGCCAACTTTATCGCCTGCCATAACTTCACCTTTCTCAATCAGGTTGATATGGTCCGCAATCTGGAAGAGGGGGGAACCTTCCTGCTCACCACCAGCTTCGATAAAGACCAGGTTTGGCATGAACTGCCGGCCAAGGTCCAGGCTGACCTGCTCAGCAAGAAGGCCAAGTTCTATATCATCGACGCGGTTTCCCTGGGGCTTGCCCTCGGTCTGGGTGCACGGATCAATATGATCATGCAGACCGCCTTTTTTATGATTTCCGGGATCCTTACCAAAAAACAGGCAATCAAGGCGATCAAGGACGCGATTAAAAAGACCTACGGCAAGAAAGGCGACAAGGTCCTGAAAATGAATTACGACGCCGTCGATGCGGCGATCAAGAATATTACCGAGGTCAAGCTTGGCACAACCGTCGACGGCAAGGCCATTCCGCCGGTGGTTCCCGACCATGCACCAAAATTCGTCAAGGAGGTCACCGCCCGGATCATCGAGGGTAACGGCACCAAGCTGAAAACCTCACAGATCCCCGCCGACGGGACCTGGCCCACCGCCACTACCCAGTACGAAAAACGCAATATCGCCGTCGCGGTTCCCCGCTGGCTGCCCGATAACTGCATCCAGTGCGGCCAGTGCTCGCTGGTCTGTCCCCACGCCGCCAATCGGGTCAAGATAGTCCCTGACCTGACCGGCGCACCGGAGAGCTTCCTCGCCAAGGATGCCGTCGGCAAGGGCTTTAAAGGCCGGCACTTTGCCCTGCAGATCTTTACCGAAGACTGCTGTGGCTGCACCCTTTGCGTCAGTGTCTGCCCAGCGAAGAACAAGGCACTGGAGATGATCCCCAACAGCCAGGAGGTCCGCGAAGTCCAGGCAAAAAATGTTGAATATTTTCTTAGCCTGCCGGAGATCGACCCGGCCGAGGTCAATACCGCAACCATTAAAGGCAGCCAGTTGATGCGGCCGCTGTTCGAGTTTTCCGGTGCCTGTGCCGGTTGTGGCGAGACCCCCTATATCAAGGTGATTTCCCAGATGTTCGGTGACCGGATGTATATCGGCAATGCCACCGGCTGCTCGTCTATCTACGGCGGCAACCTGCCGACCACCCCCTACTGTAAGCGCGATGACGGCCGCGGCCCGACCTGGGCCAATTCGCTGTTCGAGGATAATGCCGAGTTCGCCGCCGGAATGCGGACAACGGTCAACAAGCTCGGTGCCCAGGCGACGGAACTGCTTACCGCTGCTGCCAGCGAGGGGATCGTGGCCAAGGCCAAGGCCAAGGCGATCCTCGACGCCCAGCAGGGGACCCAAATGGACATCGAAGCGCAGCGGGCAAGGGTTGCCGAACTCAACGGGATACTCCTCAAGCGCAGCGATGCCCTTTCGCGCCGGCTCCTCCACCTCACTGACTTTTTAGTGAAAAAATCGGTCTGGGCCTTTGGTGGTGACGGATGGGCCTACGATATCGGTTATGGTGGGGTTGACCATGTTCTCGCCTCCGGCGAAAACGTCAACATTCTGGTGATGGACACTGAGGTCTACTCCAACACCGGCGGGCAGATGTCCAAGTCTACCCCCCGGGCGGCCACCGCCCAGTTTGCCGCCGGCGGCAAGAAGATGCCCAAGAAAAATATGGGAATGATTTTTGCCACCTACGGCAATGTTTATGTGGCCCAGATCTCCATCGGCGCCAACCCGACCCAGGCAATCAAGGCGATCGCCGAGGCGGAGGCCTATAACGGCCCCTCGCTGATCATCGCCTATGCCCACTGCATCAACCATGGCATCAACATGGCCCTTGGTCTGGAGCAGCAGAAGAAGGCGGTTGCCTGTGGCCATTGGCCTCTGTACCGGTTTAACCCGCAACTCGAAGAAGAGGGTAAAAACCCGCTGATCATTGACTCCAAAGAGCCGACCTTGAGCTTTGACGAATATGCTCTCGGCGAAAACCGCTACCGCTCATTGAAACTGGTCAACCCGGAGGCGGCCGAAGCCCTGCTTCAGCAGTCACAACGCGATGTCAATAAAGGCTGGGCCTTCCTCAAGAGCCTGTCGACCGCCCTGGAGCCGGCGGCACCGAAGGAATAGGCCAACCGAAAACCTCCCTGCCCCATCGGCCGATCAATTGGCCTGGGGCAGGAACAGCTGCAAAAACAAAGGGCCGACGGGATCATCCCCCGCCGGCCCTTTGCCATACGCCCCGCCCGTCGGTCGCCAGCGCGACCGGGCACTCTCCCTGAGCCGGGGAGCTTATCTGTCGCCGGTGGAATCCTCGCCCTCGATCCGCTTTTTACCGGCCTCAACTTCCGCCTTCAGCTCTTCGTATTCGCGGATCGACTGCTCGACCGCATCCCCCTGTCGGGTCTTGAGTTGGGCTACCTTTTCACGGATCTTCTCTTCTTTGATCTTCAGGGTTTGGACGCCAAACAGCGTCGCCGCCAGATATTTGAAGGAAAAGAGCATCAGAGCGACATCGTCCTCCTTGAGGGAACGGATGGTCTCTTCGTCAAGTTCATAGATATCGAGGAAGGAACTCTCAAAGATAAACCTTCGA
>JAZBOD010000114.1:0-4148 GCA_036350955.1 Desulforhopalus sp.
GAGCAGATTTTATGGCGGCAACGCCATTGTCGGCGCCGGTCTTCCCGTTGCTGCCGGCCTGGCCCTGGCCGACCGGATGCGCGGCAGGTCGTGCGTTACCTGCTGTTTTTTTGGTGACGGTGCGGTCGCCGAAGGCGAATTCCACGAAAGCATCAACCTTGCCGCCCTCTGGCAGCTGCCCGTATTGTTTGTTTGTGAAAACAACCTCTTTGCGATGGGTACCGCTCTGGAGTACAGCCAGGCGATGACCAGTCTGGTGGACAAGGCAGCCAGTTACGCGGTTGCGGCCGCAGCGGTTGACGGCATGGATGTACTGGTGGTGAAAGCCGCAGCCGAAAAGGCGGTAGCTGCCGTACGCGCCGGAGAAGGGCCATATTTCCTTGAGTGCCGCACCTACCGTTTTCGGGCTCACTCGATGTTCGACCCGGAGCTCTATCGTTCGAAAGCGGAGGTGGCCAAATGGAAAAAACGCTGCCCGATCGCCTCCCTTACCAAAAAACTCCTAAGCCAAAAGCTTCTCAGCGATGCCGACCTTGACGAAATGGAGCATCAGGTTGCCCAGGAGATCGACGCCGCAGTCGCCTTCGCCGAGGCCGGCAGTGATGAGCCGATTGAGGAGCTCAGCCGTTTTGTCTATTCCGCAGGAGGGCGCTGATGATGAGCGATACCGAAAAAGCCCGCAAAATAACCTACCGTGAGGCAATCCGTGAGGCGATCCGCGACGCGATGCACCGCGACGACCGGGTTTTCCTGATGGGGGAGGATGTCGGTCGCTACGGCGGCTGCTTTGCGGTGACCAAGGGGCTGCTGGAAGAGTTCGGTCGAGAAAGAATCCGCGATACCCCGCTGTCGGAGTCAGCCTTTGTCGGAGCGGGAATCGGCGCAGCCCTTGGCGGAATGCGGCCGATCGTCGAGATCATGACCATCAATTTCAGCCTGCTGGCCGCCGACCAGATCATCAACAACGCGGCAACCTACCTGCATATGTCCGGCGGCCAGTTCAACGTGCCGCTGGTCATCCGCTCGGCGACCGGCGGCGGCCGCCAGCTGGCGGCACAGCACTCGCACTCTCTGGAAGGCTGGTATGCCCATATTCCGGGGATCAAAGTGCTCAGCCCGGCGACCATTGAAGACGCCCGCGGCATGCTCTGGACCGCCCTCGAGGACCCCGACCCGGTACTGATCTTTGAAAACACCGGCCTCTACAACCTTGAGGGAACCCTTGCCGCCGACGCCGGTGCCGTCGATATTGACCAGGCCCGGATACGGCGGGCAGGACGTGATATCACGATCATCAGCTATTCGGCGAGTCTGCATAAATCACTCGCCGCAGCCGAGCTTCTTGCCGGGGAGGGAATCGAAGCCGAGGTAGTCGACCTGCGCACCCTCCGTCCGCTGGACGAGGCTCCCTTCCTTGAATCGGTGGCAAAAACCCACCGGGCGCTGATCGTCGATGAAGGGTGGCGCAGCGGCAGCCTCGCCGCCGAAGTCAGCGCCCGGATTATGGAGGGTGCCTTTTACGAGCTGGATTGTCCGGTGGCGCGCCTCTGCAGCGCGGAGGTGCCGATGCCCTATGCCCGCCACCTCGAGGAGGCTGCCCTGCCCCAGGTGGAGGGCATCGTCAACCTGGTCCGCAACATGGTGCGGGGCAATGGCTGAGTTTCGGATGCCCAGCCTGGGCGCGGACATGACTGCAGGGATTCTCGTCAAGTGGCTGGTCAAACCCGGTGACCTGGTCAAAAAAAGAGATATCATCGCCGTGGTCGAAACCGACAAGGCGGCGATCGAGATTGAGGTCTACGAAACGGGAGTGATTGAGGCCCTGCTGGTTGAGCCGGGTAGGAAGGTGCCGGTGGGAACCGTCCTGGCAGTGATCCGCAGCAAAGGGAAGCCCCAAACCATAAAGACCAAGCTGGCAGATTCCTCCGCTGCCCCTTCCCCCGCCAGCGCCCCGAGGATCAAGGCCTCCCCCTATGCCCGGCGGCTGGCCGCCGAATCGGCCTTGCCCCTGGCCGATATCAACGGATCCGGCCCCGATGGGGCAGTCACCGCCGCTGACGTGAGCCGGGCGATCCCCCCACTCCCAGCTCAATCAGGATCCACCGACCAGCCTACGGCAATGCGCCGGGCGATCGCCGCGGCCATGACCCGCTCGAAACGGGAGATCCCCCACTACTACCTGCAGACCAAGGTGGAACTGAGCCGCACCAGCCACTGGCTCAGCGCAATAAATGGCCAAAGGCCGATCAGCCAGCGGTTGCTGCCGGTTATCCCGCTGATCCGGGCGGTGGTCCTTGCCCTGGCGGAAGTACCGGAGCTCAACGGCCACTGGCGTGACGATCGCCTGGTGCCGGCAGAGGCGGTTCATCTCGGTTTTGCGGTCTCCCTGCGCCGGGGCGGGCTGATCGCCCCGGCAATCCTCAATGCCGAGGACAAAACTCCGGAGCAACTCATGACAGCACTCGGCGACCTGATCAATCGGGCCCGCAAAGGAGGATTGCGCAGTTCGGAAATCAGCGATGCGACGATCTCCGTTACCAGTCTAGGCGAGTTGGGGGTTGAAACCGTATATGGGGTGATCTACCCACCCCAGGTCGCTCTCATCGGTTTTGGCAAAACCATCGAGCAGCCCTGGGCAGAAAACGGCATGCTTGGCGTCCGCCCGGTTCTCAGCGTCACCCTTGCCGCCGACCACCGGGCCAGTGATGGCCACCGCGGCGCCCAGTTTCTCGATGCCCTGAACCATTTTCTCCAGGAGCCGGAAAAATTATGACCAGAGACGAAATCCAGAAGGTGGTCTTTTCGATCCTCAGCCAGATCGCCCCGGAAACCGACCCGGCAACCCTGTCCGACGATGATAATCTACGCAAGACCCTCGATATCGACTCGTTTGACGCCTTGAACTTCTTTATTCGGATCGACGAGACACTTGGCGTCTCGGTGCCGGAGGCAGATTATGGAAAACTGAACAGCCTTGGGCAAATTCTTGAATATCTCGCCGACCGGGTGAAGTAGTCAAGCATCGTGCAGTTGCCAGAGGCGGCCGAAGCTTATCCCGTTCACCGGCCGAGATACCGGGCTGATCAAGTCAAAAAAAAGGAGGAGGCACGATGAAAACAGCGTACCCGGAAATGCATGCCCATCTCCAGAAAGTCTCGGCGAAGATGGCAAGAGAACTGACCGGACCGATGACCATTTTTGGCCAGCTCCACGCCGCGGCCACCGCCCCGGCGGCACTTGACACCATCACCAAAGAGCTGATCGCCCTGGGGATTGCCATCTCGACCCAGTGTGAAGGGTGTATCGCCTACCATGTCCACGATGCCCTCCAGGCCGGGGCGAAGAGGGAACAGATCCTTGAAACCATCGGGGTGGCAATCCTGATGGGCGGCGGCCCGGCAATGGTCTATGGCTGCAAAGTACTCGAGGCCACCGACCAGTTCCTCGCCAAAGAACAGCAGCAAAAGGGCTAGATTTCATCAATGGGGGATATTTTTTATGCGGCCTCTGCCCGACATGGGGTAGAGTGGCGGAGACTGAGCAAGGCACCCTGTCGCTGCCATTTCCCTCAACCCATGTGGCCATTGACCCTATGCTTGATTCTGCTCTCCTGACGCCTCGAGGTTTTCCCCGGTTGGCCGGCTTTTGGCTGAGAGCCTGAAGGTGCATCGCGCCGTCCATCCCCGATGAAAAGACTCCTGATCTCCCTCACTCTTCTGTTCGGTGCGGCCCTGCTCGTTGGCGCCGTGCTCTTTTATCTCTACGCCGACCGGCTCGAAGAGGAGATCCGCGTCAGGTTTGAAGGCAAACGCTGGTCGCTGCCGGCGACGGTCTACGCCCGCCCCCTGGAACTTTTCGCCGGCCAGCGGCTCTCCCCGGCAATGCTGGAGGACGAACTCCTCCTCTCCGGATACCGCAAAGGCGAAACGGTTGCCGGACAGGGCAGCTTCTCGCGAAGCGGCGACAGGGTTACCTTGATCAGCCGGGCCTTCCACTACCCCTCCGGCCCGGAGCCGCCTCTTCACCTCGAAGTACGCTTTACCCCTCAGCACATCCTCACGCTGACCGACAGCAGGGATCACAGCGAACTGCCCATCGCCAGACTCGATCCCGCCCGGATCGGCAGCTTTCACCCGATCGCCCATGAA
>JAZBOD010000115.1:0-2994 GCA_036350955.1 Desulforhopalus sp.
AATTTGGACAGGGAACCGGGTTCGGACGACGGACAATCCCTGTCACCAACTCTCCCTTCTTGAGTAAGCTCCTTGGACCTGGGTCAATGACCCGGCCTAGGGATTCATGTCTCAGCACCAGACGCGTCTTGCCCGGAGGGGCCCAGCCGTATTTCCCTTCGGCGATCTCGACCTCCGTTCCACAGACAGCGGCGGCAATGGCTTCAACCAGGATTGAGCCCTTGCGCAGATCGGGGTCGGGAAAATCTTCGTACCGACCTGTCCCGGGCTTTTTAGGTTCCGCCGTAATCGCTTTTATGGTGTAAGTTCCTTTTCGCTCTCTGGCTTAAATAGAATTTTTAGGCCTATTTTTGGGTACCGGGTCTCGGGCATGGCTTAGCCGAGGCCCGCTTGTGCCGGTGGTACTCGAATCGCGGGCATGCTGCACCAGGTGCAACCGTCCACAGATGTGGTTCGGGCCGGAGGGTTGACGGGCGTTGGTTGAGTTTATGATGGGCCTTTTCCTAACCGGTTCGCCATCGAGCGCACCGCTGAACCGCCCATGAACATGATCAGGCCGACGAAGAAAAGCTTTATGCCCAGCAGGATGCCGATAGCCCATACCCCGGACAGTGGGAACTGAGCCCAGATCATGATACCGAGCAAGACCGATACGATCCCTCCAAACAGCATCCAGCCCCATCCAGACTCCGGTCGAAGTCGTATCCCGCCGACAATCTCGGAGATGCCGTCGAAGATGAAGTATACTGCCAGCATCACCGTCAGGACGCCGGATACGAACAGAGGGTTGGCTACCAGTGCGATACCGCAGAGCAGGGTCAGCCCGCCAATACAGAACAGCAACAGCCCCTTGCCGAAACTGCCCGCCAGGAAGGCCCATATCATCCGGACTATACCGGCTGCCAAGACGAACAAGCCCATGAGAGTTAAAGCCGAGGTTCCGGTCAGCCCGGGCGCCAGCAGGCAGAGAATCCCGAGAATGACGGCGATGACTCCGAAGATTCTCATCCTATTCCCACCAGCCTTAACCCCACCCTTAATCCCAGCCTTCACCTCATCTGCAAATTCAGTCATAATATCCTCCTTTCTGATATCGTACTTTGTCAACCGTGTGGTCGAACCGCTCCTGCGCCTAAACTTCTTCCCGAACCTCTTCCCGTCTGAAAAGTCGCACGATGGCCATACCCGTTCCCAGCCCCAACGCTATAGCCAGGGACGTGGTAAGGACTTTGCCTGTGTTGGCACTCAATGCGACCGATGCTCCGCTGAGCGCCTCTCCTTTCAGGGAAGAGACCTTCATCAGTTCTATAATCGCGTTGAACATGGCTACGGCAGCGCCGAGCGGGAGGACACCGCTGATGAGAACAACCGGGGATACCACATGCCGCCGGATGACGACCACTGCGACCAGGACCACCGCGGCAGCGGCAACCGCGGTCGACCAGTTTTGACTCATTCCCCAGCTCATGAACACATCACGAGCGAAATTCCCGGCAAACCCACTGAGAAATGCGGGGGCAATGTATCGAGGCGGAGCCGTGAGAAGAATCCCCAGGCTGCCGGCGAAGAGGCCTGCCCACAGACTATTCATAAAAATCCCCAAAAGGTCCATTTCCCCTTCTCCTGGTCCTTACTTGATGACGGAAATGGCGAGTGCAATGGCAATCGACAGGACCAAGAACAAAAACACGGCGTTTGCTATCCGCTCCAATCCCACAAACAGATATGTGTGAGATACCATATCAACAAATCCGTTGATCAACGGGAGACCCGGGACCATGTAGATGACCGACGCAATCAGGGTCGCCGGTGCCGTCTGGCTCAAACCCAGCCGCAGCCCGAAACAGGCAATAAACGCCGAAAGCACTCCACAGACAAGAGTCACGGGCGCGACGGCAAGCTTCCTGGCCTGAAGCAGGGACCGCAGAAACTGCCCGATGCCCGCCGCCACAAAGGCAATGCCGAGTGCCCCCCAATCCCCCCCCGGAATCTGGGAAAAAAACGCAGCGGTGCAGGCAGCGGCCGCTACCATCGTCCAGCGATTGTAGGGAGTGGCAAGTGCCTTAATGCGCTCGATCTCGGAATCAAGGGCCGCAGGGCAGACCTCTCCTTTTGCCACCCGCTCGCCAAGGATCTCTGCTTCGGAGGCGCGATTCAGGTTGACTCCGATGGGGCCGACCGGCCGCAGGACCGTCGAAGACCGGCCTTCCGCTATGCTGCTTGCCGCCACGAAATCCACCCGCCATGCTGCGGAAACTCCATCCTGGTTGTATCCTTTGAGGATATTCCGAAAGGTCCGGTCCGCCATCACCGTTGAGCCGCCATTCTGCAGGACGACCAAAGCCACATCCAACGCCCTCTCAACGGGTTCCATTGCCATGTCCTCTCTCAATTGGAATGGGTAACGCCCCCAGTTGTCACAAGGCGCTTATTGCCAATACTTCTCCACGTGAACCTGTCCTGGTTCGCTCTTCCTGTCCTTTTTGAATCCCTCTTGCTCCAGTATCGCGATCATGGATTCACTCATATGTGGGCTGCCGCACATGAAAACGTGCGCATTTTCCGGCCCCGGTCGGTAACCCCATGCCTTCTCAATTGCACCACTTTTCCATACATCCTGGACATGACCCGTCGCACCTTTCCAGGGAACAGGCTCCTCCTCCGGCCGGCTGACAACCGGCAGGTAGATTAAGTTGGTGCGAAGGTTTTCCATGGCCATCAGGATCGATCGGTAACCCAGGTCCCACGAATGCCGCACGCCATGGATGATCGCTATCCGTCGCTGGGGCGGGAACCTCAGGTGGGTTTTCAGCATGCTAATGAACGGCGCAAGGCCGGAACCGGTGGTGATCAGGACCAGGTCGGCTCCCTTGGTCACTTTCGAATCGTCGTAGGTGAAATTGCCAACCGCCCTTTGGGACATCCAGATGCGGTCGCCGATCTTCAGATTGAACAGGCGAGGCGTCAGAGCGCCGCCGGGCACCAGGGCTATGT
>JAZBOD010000116.1:0-6017 GCA_036350955.1 Desulforhopalus sp.
TACCCCGCGACGTTGGTCGGTGGTGGAAAAATCGATCTGCCCCCGCAGCACATCGGTTAAAAACAGGCGCTGGGCCCGGGTTCGCTGGTCGATCATGTATTTTCCTCCCCCCTCGGGTTTTCAGTTGGCCGGACCCCACTCCCGATGCGAGGGTTTTCCGACCCGGTGGTAAGCGGGGCCTCAATCAACTGGAGTGCCCCTTCCCGGCAAAAGGCGACACAGAGACCGCAACCGCTGCAACGCATCCCGTCATAGAGCAGCTTTTTGTCTGTGCCGTTTCGCTCCAACCGCAGGGCAGTGCTGGGACAGATACCGGCACAGTGCGGGCAGAGCCGACAACTCTCCAACAGCCGGAGCTGTGGCAGGCAGACCGGGCGAAGCAGCTCTTTCCCAGCCGGATCAAGCCTCTTGACCAAATCCTGCACCAGCCGGCGGCGATCGGCAATCCGCCGCCGGGTGTCGTCCACCGGCTGTTCGGCGGCAGGCCAAAGACCGCTGAGCAGGGCTCCTCCCGACCAGGCCTTGCCGGTCAACCCGCTGAGGAAATCCCGGCGTTGTGGCGATTTGTCGGGGAGGGCCCCGGTGTTGCCGGGCAACAGCTGCACGTCACCGGTCAAGAGCGGCCGACAGAGCTGCCGGACCCGTTCCAGAGTTGCCACAAAGGCTGCACTACTCTCGCGGTTGGGGCACTCCTGGCAGGCGGAGAGATTGAAGATCACCACCCTGCTGTTGTTCACCAGCAAGGTGAGTAGAGATTCGGCAGAGAACAGACCGACACAGGGAAGAACAACCTCGCTCGCCCTGCGGCGGGGTTGGCGGTCACAGGAGATAAATGTCTCACCACCTGCCGGCAGGCCAGACAGCAGTTTGTTGAGATCAATGCTGGCCGCCAGGGCATCGTTAGGGCAGACCGCGCTGCAGCGCATGCAGGCGGTACAGGATGAGACATCAAAGCTGATTCGGCCCTCGGTCAGCTGCAGTGCGCCGCTGGAGCAGACCTGCAGGCAGCGCCGGCAGTCAAAGCTGCTCCAGCGGCTGCGCAGACAGCGCCGGGGTAAAAACTCTACCGGAGCAACGGGGTTTTCCGGAAGTAGTTGACGAAACACGTCCAGCATCTGCTCTTCGATCTCCTTGATCTCCCTCCAGCCAGAGACTGGAACCGGCACAAGAACAGCACTCCCCAGACAAACCGGTCCTTCATGGGAAAGAGAGTAGCCACAGAAGGGAGAGAAGACAAGTCAGCTTCGGCTGCCAGCCTCCGCCGGCGGTAATTCGATTGTCCTTGCGAGAACAACGGTGAGACGCTGCAGCATCCGGCCCAGCAGCCGATAAAAATCAGTTTCCGCCCGGCGGATCAGGAGATCTGCCAGCTGTCGGGCAAAGGGCTGAAAGAACCGCTGCAGAAAGGTAGGATAAATATGCGCTGGAGGGGAAGTATCTGCATTTGCCATCCGGTGCAGGAGGAAGTGGAGGAATTCCAACTCGACGGCGATATGGTCGGGCACCGTCCCGCTCTCTGCGCCAAGCCTTAAACCCGCCTGGGCATAGAGATCCGCCACCCTGAGGGTCGTTTCCCCGTAGAGTTGATACCCCTTTTCCAGGTGTACCGAGCCGTAGGGGCAGGCCCGCAATTCACCAGGGCCAACAAACAGGGCGGCATAATCCACCCGCAGGCGGGTAAGGTCGATCTGCTGAGCCGCCTGTTCAAGGGCCTGGAAAGCAACGACGAGTTCCGCATCACCACTGCTGAACGCCGCCCGGTAATCGTTAAAGAAGTCGGCAGCTCCACCAGGCAAAAACTCCTGCGGGTCATAAAAGAGTACCGCCAGGCAATGACACACTTCACTCAGCGCCAGCCTCTCCATCGTTGCCATCTTCTCCCTCGAAAGAAAAACGCCGGCGGCCTGAGTGGCCGCCGGCTTGCAGAAAATCTGCGGTCAATGCATCACCAAGGACAGGTTATGCCTTGAATTTATTAATATAGTAGACTCTTGGTTCGGTTCCCTCTTCCACCTTCAGACGCACACTGTCATTGGTCTTGAGCAGTTTGGCAACCTCGCTGCCGCCATCACTCAGATCACCAAAAACCCTTGCCTCAGAAGGACACGCCTCAACACAATAAGGTTGCAGGCCATTCTGAATGCGGTGATCACAGAAGATACACTTTTCGACAATCCCCGGTCGACGCACTGAATCATAATCCGGATGGCTGAATTCTGTGCGGTAGGGCGGCACCGCCCCGGCGAACTGGGCAATCTCCGCTCCCGACACCGTACCGGGATAAAGCCGGCTCTCCTCACGATAGCGGGAATGGCTCGCTTGGTTTTCCGGATTAAAGCTGATTACGCTGTACTGAGCGGTGCCGGAATCAAGATCATCGACACTGTAGGGGCAGGCATCCTGACAGGAGAGGCAGCCGATACAGCGCTCACTGTTGTGCAGGGTAAGGCCATCGGCGCTTTTGAACATTGCCTTCGGCTCTACCGGACAGGCCTCGACGCACGGGGCGTTGGCGCAGTGATTACAGAGTACCGGGTAGTTGGTGTAACGGACTTCTGGAAACTTCCCCTCCACTTCGATCATGTAGTCGGCCCAGTTATAACTCTGGCCGTCCTTGCGGTCCTGGGTGTTGTTGCCGGTCTTGCAGGCAAGGCCACAGGCCCCGCAACCGGCACATTTCAACAGATCTATGACCATTCCATAGGTTGGCATTTTGCTTTACCTCCTCACTTAAATTTTTTCGATCCGGATACCGGTAAACCCACAGTTGCGGGCGGTAGAACCGGAGAGTCGATCATAGTCGTCGGGCATGATTTCGTTGAAATTGGCGCCGCGCGGGGTGAAGGTCTTGAAGTCTTTGGTTGCTACCCGGCCGTAGGCCCAGTGCCCCTGGCCAAAGCATTTGGCAACGGTTCCCGGCTGCACCCCCTCCCAGAGACGGGCACGCACGCTGAGGCTGCCGACCACCGAGGTAACCTTGACCATATCGCCCTCGGCAACCCCAAGCCGGGCCGCATCGTCAGGATTGAGCTGGATCACGTCCTGATCAACCAGATCGCCCGGATCACACTTTTTAAAGGTGTAATACATCGGCAGGTTGGCACTGCGCCCCTCACGGTTGAAGCGGGACTTCATATCGATCAGATCAAAGGGGTAGTCAGCCCTGCTGCCGTGCCGGACCGGCGGCTCATAATGGGGGACAAAGGCCTGTTCGCCGGTCGCCAGATTATTTGCCGCCCGGATGGCCTCGTCGATGGTCACCTTGTGTTTTTCGGCATGCTCGGTAAGGACCTTTTTCAAAGTCTCGCTGTAAAACTCAAACTTCTTGGTCTCGGTGGGAAAACCCTTTTCCCAGAGGGCCCGGGGCTTGTGTTTCGGCGAATTGACAATGCCCTTCTGGCGGAACTCTTCCCAGCCGCTGACCCGGTCGCCTTTGTACTCGGCGTTCTCTTTCGGGTCCCAGGCCTTCCGGCTGCGGATCTTGGTGGCATAGAGGGCAAATTCCAGGGAGTTGGTCGGCTGCTTGCCGGTCTCCGGATCTTTGAACTCCGTGCTGAAATAGTCGTAGATGTTGCTGAAGCCCTTGGCTTTGAGTTTTTCGGCGAGCAGCCAGACAAACTCGGTCTCCGGCGCCTTGGCCTCAAACAGCGGTTTGATCAACGGTTGCTGGATGGAGATATGGCCGTAGGTATTCGCGGCGGCCCGGACAATCGCCCACTGTTCGCTGTGATGGAGGGTGGAGGGGAGAACGATATCGGCGAACTGGCTCATCTCCGAGAGCATCGGCACGATATGGACAAAGAACGGCACCTTGGCCATTGCCCGATCCCAGCGCCCGGCCTCGGTGCCGGCGAAGTTGAAGTTGTTGTAGTAGCCCACCGCCACCTTGATGTCGTAAGGGTCTTCGGCGAGAATCCCGTTGGCGGCGTTATTGGTGACCACCCCGCCACCGGATTTTTTATTCAGCGCGGGGAATTTCAGGGTGCCACGCTGGTCAATTTTCTTATTCTTGGTGCCGGCTTTGGCGATCTCATCCTGATAGGCATCGTATTTGGGAAAGCTGCTCGATGGCGCACCCTGATAGGTGATCACCCCGCCTTCGTTATCCACCGCGCCGACCAGGCCATTGAGGGCATGGATGCAGAATACCGCATAACTGCCACGGGGCTGCATGGTCGGCCCATACCAGACACCGCAGTGCGGCGCGGCGGCGGCAAAACCGCTGGCCACCTCAATGATGGTTGCCGCTGGGATCCCGGTAAGCGCCGCCGCCCACTCCGGGGTCTTGTCTTTAAGTTCGATATTCCACCAGCGGACCACGCCATGAGTGTGCTTCTCGACAAAATCGCTTTCAGCGACCTCTTTACCGGCAACAAAGTGGTTTTTGCCGTCGGCGAAGTCACCGACGAAATCTTTGTACCACATTCCCGAGGTGAGGATGACATGGGCCATCGCCAGGGCCAGGGCACCGTCTTCGGCGGGTTTGATCGGCAGCCATTTATGGGCCTTGGCGGCGGTGTTGCTCATCCGCGGATCGACTGCGACCACCGTACCGTTACTGAGGACCTTGTTCAATTTACGGATCCCGTTGGGCACCTGCCGATTGGAGGAGATCGGGTCGCAGCCCCAGACGATCAGGTACTTCATGTTGTCAAGATCGTAGTCGCGGTAGCCCCAGTAGCCTTGGGTATAGTAGGCACCAAACTTCTCCACCTCGGCGCAGATGGCACTGTGGGAGATATTGTTTGGTGATCCAATCAGCTTGGTCAGATAGTCATAGAGGAGATAATTGTGATCGGAGTACCGGCCACGCATCAGCAAATACTTGTGGGTCTCCTTATCCCTGCGCAGTTCCATGATCTTGTCAGCAAGGGTGTCCATCGCCTCGTCCCAGGAGATCGGTACCCATTGCGGGTCCTCGCCGCGGGCCTTTTTCGGATTGGTGCGTTTCATCGGCACCTTGATCCGGTCCGGATCGTAGATCTGCTGAAGAATGAGATGGCCACGAGGGCAGACATAGCCGCTGTTGGCCTTGCTCAGCTGATTGCCGCGCACCCTGACCGCCCGGCCATCCTGGACGAAGATTTCGATCGGGCACCAGGTGGTACAGCCCTGGCAGGTCGAGGCAACCCACTCTCCGGGTTTTTCACCGATATCCACGGCTGCCGGAGCTTTGGCCGCCTCGAGCATATTGGTCTTCGGACTGCAGCCAGCAGCCAGCAGAGCGCCAGTTACTGCGCCCGCTTTGATGAAATCTCTCCTGCGGATATGCATTGCGGTTCCTCCTTCTGCATTGATTTAAAAACGGTGTGGCCGACTACTCGGTATCCCTTTTGAGGGGACTTTAAAAAGGCCGGACGCACTTCGCGGCAGACCATGGTGCCGGCCGAAAACCGGTTCTCCGGGTACTCCCGGACCGAGCAGCTTCTGTGCCACGCTCATCTCCCATAACGCTACTCTGTAGCATATAGTATGCCATAGCACCAGGGGTGGAACCCGTTACACAAAGGTAACAGCAAACCCACTAGGATATTTAATATAAATAAATATCATGCAGTTAAAGAACATGGTCAAGGTATCTAAGCCAACGCGTGGCAAACCTCGGCAGGGGAGAGCGGTAAACCGTGAAAAGTTATGAAGTTATGCCAATCGTCAAGGAGCACTTCTGTTACGAAAAGGTAACACCAGGGATCTCTGGCAGGCGCAGGAGACCACCTCAACTACATTTTTTGTCAGGCAAATTCTGAACTTAGGAGGAACGCTCCCCTGCCACGCCGCCAGGGGCCATGTTCAGCCAGTGCGGCCCTGACTCTGGAAGCAGAACAGCGGCCGCCGCCGGCCCCCGGCCATGCCGGGGATAGCCATGAACCGGCAGTTGACCGCCTGCCTTGGCGGCAAGGATTTCGTCGACCACCCGCCAGGAGTATTCCAGTTCATCCCAGCGGGTAAAAAGAGTCTTGTCGCCCTGGAGGGCGTCGCCAAGGAGTTTTTCGTAAGCCCCCACCGATTTGAGGGCA
>JAZBOD010000117.1:0-7064 GCA_036350955.1 Desulforhopalus sp.
GGAGTGCTGGAGGACAAGGGGCGGGTAAAAGTAGCTGCGCGCCCCATTCGCCTGCCTGCTCTGCAGATCAGCTAAACTGACGAGGCTGAGCGGCGGGAGTTCGAGCCCGCCATCGAGATCCTCGAGGAGGAGCAGTGCCGCACCAAAGGCGCCATAGAGGGCGCCGTTGTCCGGAACAGTGAATTTCAGTCCGGTGAGTTCAGCCAGGGCGTTGACCACCGCCTGGTTTTTGGCGACCCCGCCGCAGAACAGCACTGGGCCACAGGGAAGATGCCGGCCGGCGAACAGGGTATCGGCAATATTTTTCGCCAGCCCCCGGCAGAGCCCGCTGCTGATTTCGTTGAGCTGGTATCCCTCCTGCTGGGCGTGGATCAGATCGGTTTTGGCAAAGACCGCACAGCGTGAGGCGATCCGGGGAACTGTCCCGCCACAGTTGCCGGCCAGTGCCGCCAGATCCTTAATCCCGTCCAGACGCAGGCGACCGGCCTGCTGATCGAGAAAACTGCCGGTCCCGGCGGCGCAGGAGGTGTTGGTAGTGCAGCTGAGGTAATGCCCATCTTCATCAAAGGTGGCCAGACTGAATCGTTCACCGCCGACATTGAGCAGGGCGGCCAGCTGCGGGTGGGTGGTTCGGGCGGCAGCGGTTATGGCCACCTGGTTGTCGTACCGCTGTTGGGCGGCGACAGTCAGCGGGGTGGAGGTTGTGGCGGCGAAGTACCGGACAGAGCGGATCTCTTCCTCTGTCAGCAGAGAGGCCAGGGCTGCCGGGATATTGCCGTGGTGAAAAGTGTAACCCTGTTTGCGCAGACCGCGGCGTGGATCGACGATGACCACTCCCACGGCCACTGAGCCGGCATCCACTGCCAGGACCGCCGATTCACAACCCGGGAGATCCCCTTGCCGCGGCTGGCGATTATCGCTTTTCTGCCACGTAAACTCCGCTCGTTTTTTCACAATCCCCCCCATGCAGGTTCTCGCATCAGCGGTGGACGATGCCTTCGCCGGCGGTTCAGATTTTGTCACGTATTTCTTCCCAGAACTGCTCCACCCCACTCTTCCAGCCTCTCAGGTAGCTGAGGAAGTATTCGGCACCATAGGGTGTGGCGGCGTCAAAGAGGCGATTGCCGAATTTGATTTCGGAAAAATAGTCGCCGAGAATCTGGTCGGCAGGGGCCTGCTCCCCTGTGACGGTCCAGTTCAAGGCATACTGCAGGTCATTGTAGTGGGCGGTTTTGGCCCAGCGGATGCCATCACCCCGGCCGGTATCAAAGCAGTTGCCATCCGATTCGAGTTTTTCCCGGCGGAGCCGTTCGATTACCTGGTTGAGATCGAGATCTTCCCGGATCCTTTTCTGAAATTCTTCCTTTTTGTGAATTGCTTCGGCTACCGCATCCTGAAACATTTTCGAAAGGTTAAACGATTCCCGCCACTTCTCCAGTTGTTCATGGAGCATGTCCGGGATGCTGATGGTCACCTTTTTGGCCATAAGTCGACCCTCCGCCGTTGCTGGTGGAACAGCTGCAGATCCGGCTAACGCACAGTATTGCTGCGTACCGGTGAACGATTACCGTGGTGTCACCCGAATACGTGCTGATGAAATCAATACGTACTCTTTTCGGTTGGCGGTGTCAAGTTGTTGGCGGCGTGGCAGAAACGATACCCTCACCAGGCGGCAAAACATTGTCCCTGCGGGGGGGGAAAGGACACTCCTGTGTTCAGGAGTCTGAACTCTTTTCAGGGTGGAAGTGGGAAAAAATCGCGCCGCCGAGTTCGCGACCGATGCCAGGGACTTCGAGCAATTCTTCAAGAGTTGCCGACCTGATGCGTTTGAGGCTGCCCAGGTGGCGGAGCAGCCGCTGTTTTTTCTCGGCACCGATTCCGGCAATACCGTCCAATTCCGAGGTCAGGGCAGAGCCCCGGCGGAGTTTTCGGTGAAAAGTTACCCCGTAGCGGTGGGCTTCATCGCGGATGCGCATCAGGTGAAGCAGCACCGGGTTGTGGGGGAGGAGAAGCAAAGGATTTTTTTGCCCTGGTTTATAGAGCTTCTCCCCTTCGTCCTGGCGTTCCTTGGCGATACCGACCCAGTCGAGGGCGTCGCTGATGCCCAGTTCCTCAGCGACCGCCAGGGCGACGTTCAACTGGCCTTTACTGCCGTCAACCACCATCAGGTCAGGGAGATTTTCCTCCTCGATACCTCGGCGCAGGCGTCGGAACAGGACTTCCCGCATCATCGCGTAGTCGTCCGGGCCATCGACGGTTTTGATCCGGTAGTGGCGGTAATGGGCCTTGTCCGGTTCGCCTGAAGAGAAGTGAACCAGAGCGCCTACAGCCAGCTGGCCACTGATGTTGCTGATGTCAAGACACTCAATGTGTTTTGGCGACCGTTGCAGGCGAAGGGTCTTCTCCAGGGCCTGGGCAAGAGTCTGCCAGGAATTTTCCTGCTGTTGTTTGTCGGCGAAAAGCTGCAGGGCATTGGCGTTTGCCATCGCCACCAGCCGCTGGCCGTCACCTCGCTGCGGTACTTTCAGGACAACCCGGGCTGTGCTCCGTTGCTGAAAGTACTCTTCATAGAGGGGCAGATCAACAAAGGAAAAGGGCAGGAGGACTTCCTGAGGCAGCGCGCCGTCATCCCGGTAAAACTGGGTGAGGACCTGGCCGAGGATCACGGCATCATCGCCGTAGGGGTCGGCGAGGAAAAAGTTGCGGCTGCCGTTGAGCCGGCCATCTCGGACCTGGAGGACAGCGATGGCGGCCGCCGCATCCTTTCTGGCAAAGCCGATAATATCCTGATCTCTGTCGTGTCCGGCACAGACCAGCTGCTTTTCCAGAGTCCGTTGCAGGGCGGCGAGCTGATCGCGGAGTTGGGCTGCCCGTTCGAAATCAAGCTCATCGGCCGCCGCCTGCATCTGCCGGCGCAGATGGCCTTGAAGTTCCTGGCTGCGCCCCTCGAGTAGCATGATGATCTTGTCGACGTGTTCCCTATAGCGCTGCCGGTCGGCCAACCCGGCGCAGGGGGCCAGACACCGGCCGATCTGCTGGTTCAGGCAGGGGCGTAGACGGGGTTTGAGCCGGCTGCCCTTACAGTTTCGCAGGGGGAAGAGGGTATTGATCAGGCGAAGGGTCGACCACATTGCACTGGACGAGGAGTAGGGTCCGAAATAGCGGGCCGAATCGGCCGCCTTGCGCCTGGCCATTGCCACCCTTGGCCACTCTTCACCAACGCTTACCCGAATATAGGGGTAATTTTTGTCGTCCCGGAGAATGATATTGTACTTCGGCCGGTGCTCCTTGATCAGCGATGCCTCAAGAATCAACGCCTCTTTTTCGGTGGCGGTGATGATCGTCTCCACCCGGTCGACCCCGGCGAGCATCACCGTGGTTTTTGAGTGTTCCACGCCGGAATGGCGGGTATATGAGGAGAGTCGCTTGTGGAGGTCTTTGGCCTTGCCGACGTAGAGCACCTTGGCCTTTTTGTCGCGCATCAGGTATACCCCGGGGGCATGGGGCGCGGTGGTTATCGCTGAATGGGGGAGCATCGGCGGGCGGATTATTCGCCGAGGGCGGCCTGGAACAGGGTTCGGGTATACGCCTCCTGGGGGGCGCGAAAAATTTCCGCCGCCGGACCGGCCTCAACGATTTTCCCCTGACGCATCACTGCCAGGGTGTCGGCAAGGGCCCTGACGGTGCGCAGGTCATGGGAGATAAAGAGGTAGGTGAGGCCGTATTTCTCCTGGAGGTTGAGGAGAAGCTCGATAATCTGCGCCTGAATGGTGACATCCAGGGCGGAAGTCGGTTCATCGAGGATGAGGAATTGTGGTTTGAGGACGATTGCCCGGGCAATGGCGATCCGCTGGCGCTGGCCACCGGAGAATTCATGGGGGAAGCGAAAAGCCATCTCCGCATCGAGACCGACCTCGGCCAGTCCCTGGATAACCCGGGTGTGGCGCTCATGCCGATCCGCTTCAGGGGTATGGACCAATAATCCCTCCTCGACAATCTGGTGAACGGTGAGCCGTGGCGACAGGGAGGAAAATGGATCCTGAAAAACCACCTGGATATCGCTGCGCAGGGGACGGAGGCGGCGATTGCTCCACCCTTGGATATCTTCACCGGCAAAGAGGATTTGCCCGGTACTCCGAGTGAGCTTGAGGATGGCCATCGCCAGGGTGGTTTTTCCCGAACCGGACTCGCCGACGATGCCGCAGGTGGTCCCCCGGTGCAGGACAAGATTGACCCCATCGATGGCACGGATGGTCTTGACCCGCCGTTTGAATGGGTGGATCCAGCCGCTGTACATCCGGAAATGGCAGTTGAGGTCGTTGACTTCCAGCAGCACCGGCCCGGTCAGTGGGGCTGCTGTCTTGCCGCTGGCGGGAATGGCGGCGAGCAGGGTTCGGGTATACTCCTGTTCGGGGGCAGCGAAAATTGTCTCGGTCAGGCCGTGTTCGACGATCTGCCCCTGCCGCATGATACAGATCCGTTCGGCGCGCTGCCGGACCATCTGCAGGTCATGGGTGATCAGCAAAACTGCCATGCCGTATTCCTGCTGAATGTCAGCAATCAACTCGAGAATCTGCGCCTGGATCGTCACGTCAAGCGCGGTGGTCGGTTCATCGGCGATGAGCAGTGCCGGCCGACAGGCCAGGGCCATGGCGATCATTACCCGCTGCCGCTGGCCTCCTGAGAGTTGGTGGGGAAAGGCGCGCATTCGTCCGGCGGGGTCGTCGAGACCGGTACGCTCGAGGAGGCGGATCGCTTCCTGCTCAGCCTCCTCGTGCGCCATCCGTCGATGGAGGCGCAGCGGTTCAAGGAGCTGGTTGCCGACGGTGTACACTGGGTTGAGCGAGGTCATCGGCTCCTGGAACACCATGCTGATCCGGTTGCCGCGGATAGTGCGCAAGGCAGCCTGGTCAAGGGCGAGGATCTCTTCACCATCAAAGCGGATCGACCCGCTGGTGCGGGTGGTGCTGCTCTGTTCGAGGAGGCGGAGGATGGAGAGGGCGGTCACCGATTTGCCGGAACCCGACTCACCGACCAAGGCCAGGGTTTCGCCGGCCTCAACACTGAAAGAGACATCGTCGAGGACCTGTTCCTGCACCAGGTAATTACGGTCGTCAAAGCTTTCAAACCAGAGGCTGAAGTTGCTAATCTCTAAGAGCATAGGAATTAGTAACGCACGGTAAAACCATGGCAAGGAGGGATATCGGTCGCTTCCATCTGTTGTCTGACCAGGTCGACCCTCGACCTGGGGGAGCCGGTCTCCAGCCAGGTAAGCATCGTGGCCACCGCCTCTTCACTTCCTTCAAGGAGGGCCTCAACGGCGCCATCGGGGAGATTGCGGACCCAGCCGGTAAGGCCGAGGCGGGTTGCCTCCCGCCGGGTAAAGTCGCGAAAGAAAACCCCCTGAACCCGGCCTTCGATCCGAACCCGTACTCTGATCATCCACCCACCTCGCCATGGAGGATGCCGGCGATTTCATCGCTGAGGATTTTGTCCAGATCCCGAAAGGAGGTGGTCATGCCGATATCGTAGCCACCGTCGGCAAAGGATTCGACCCGGACAACGTGGCCGATCAGCAGTACCGGGGCACCGCCGGTCACCGGCACTTTCACTTTGATCAGGGCACCGAGGGGCAGGGGCTCCGGGTTTTCAAAAAGAATCCCGCCGACACAGATATCCTTGCTGGTTCCGGAAAAGAGCGGTGTGTCGTGAAAAACCAGTTCCTGGGCGAGAACGGTTTCGCGGATTTTTACCCGGAGATAACGGCGCTTCTCTTTTTTGTAGTGGCAGATGGTGTTTTTTCCGGCCCCTTTGGCAAGATACATTGCGCTGTCGGCAAGGTGGATCAGCAGTTCTGGGTCACTGGCATTAAAAGGAAAGGCGGCGATACCGCCGCTGACGGTGAGAGCAAAGTGCTGCTCAAGATGGGTGATCCGCAACTGTTCGATATTCTGCCGCACCCGTTCGGCCAGGACGAAGGCGCTGATATTGTCGGTATGGGTCATCAGCAGAACAAACTCTTCGCCACCGTAACGGGCGGCGATATCACTGTCGCGCTTTTCCCGGCTGATTACCGCGGCAATCTCCTTGAGAGCGGCATCGCCGGCGGCATGGCCGTAGCGGTTGTTGATCTCCCGAAAATCATCAACATCGAGAAAAAGGATGGAGAAATCGTCATTATAGCGTTTTGCCAGGGAGATCTGCTGCTGGTACACCTCATCGAAATAGGCTCGGTTAAAGAGGCCGGTAAGGGTGTCGTGTACCGTCTCATGGACGACACTTTGGTAATGGCTGGCCTCAATCAGCCGGGGATTCTTGAGCAGTTCCGTGGTGGTGTACAGATAGTCGGAGAGGGCGGTGGTCAAGTCGATACTTCTGTCGAGTTTCAGACTGAGCTGGCGGCGATGCTGCTGAAGCCCTGCCCAGAGATCGATTGCCCGGTTTCCTGTCAGCGTGACCCCGGCAAAAAGATGGAAAAAATCCTGGAGAACCGCTGGGCCATTTTCACTGAACAGGACATTGACCTGGGTGATAAAAGCCTCGTCGTTGACTGCCTGGCGCCGGTATTCGAAAAGCTGCTGATTACGGGCGGAATCCATAGATTTTCCTGAAGGCGGAACGTATTTGAGAAAACCCTTTGGCAAGAATTGCCTGGCCTTAACTTCGGCTGTTCGCCTGTGGTACAGCCTGGAAAGTCAACCCCCACCGATCACCGGAAAGATGGCCAGGGCATCGCCTTCATTCGGTCTGCTGGTAAACTCGCAGTGGCGGGAGTTGAGCATCAGCACGCCGACTTCGTCCTGACTAATCCCGAGGCCGTCAACGATACTGCCTACCGTTGTTCCCGGGGCATACACCCGTTCGGCAGTCTTGAATCGCCCGTCACGAAAATAGGCGAACAGTTTTACAGTTATGCGCATTTTTTTGCCTTAACCCGATATGGGGATCATTGTCTAGTATAACCGCGATGTCATAACCAAGCATGAAAATCATTTTCTGTTGACCAGATCCTCTTCTTGTCACGGAGGTCGGCGGACTGCAAGGCTCTTGCCGGGAGTTGCATA
>JAZBOD010000118.1:0-10514 GCA_036350955.1 Desulforhopalus sp.
CATGTCAATGCGGATCATCGCCTGCTGGTCGTCAAAGAGGAAGTCAGCGAGAGTCCGGGCCAGTTCGGTCTTGCCAACCCCGGTTGGTCCGAGAAAAATGAAGGAACCCAAGGGGCGGTCGGGATCCTGCAGTCCGGCTCGAGCCCGGCGCACCGCCCCGGCAACTGCCTGCACCGCCTTTTGTTGGCCAACAACCCTTTGGCCAAGTACCTCTTCAGCCCGGATCAATTTGTCTTTTTCCCCCTCAAGCAGCTTGACTACCGGAATGCCGGTCCATTTGGCGACCACGGTGGCAACATCCTCGGCGTCAACCTCCTCCTTGAGCATCTTATGATCCCCTTGAATTTCCTGGAGGTGGGCGTTGGCTTCATGGAGCTCTCTTTCCAGCTGAACCTTGCGGCCGTACCTGATCTCGGCGACCAGGCTGAGGTCGCCGGCCCGTTCAGCGCGCTGTTCCTCGATCTGCGCTTCGTCGAGGCGCTCCTTGACCTGGCGGATGGCCTGGATGGTGTCCCGCTCCAGGGTCCATTGCGCCTTCATCGCGGTCAGGCTGTCGCCCAGGTCGGCCAGCCTCTTCCGCAACTCCTCGAGGCGGGACTTCGATTCCGGGTCGGTCTCCTTTTTCAGCGCCTCCTGTTCGATCTCCAGCTTTATCCTCTGCCGCTCCAGTTCGTCGATTTCGGTGGGCATTGAGTCGATTTCGATCCGCAACAGAGAAGCCGCCTCATCGATCAGATCGATCGCCTTGTCGGGGAGGAAGCGGTCGGTGATATAGCGGCTGGCCAGGGTGACCGCGGCAATGGTGGCACTGTCCTGAATCCGGACGCCATGGTGAACCTCATATTTTTCTTTGATCCCCCGCAAAATTGCAATCGTGTCCTCCTCGGAGGGCTCCTGGACCATTACCGGCTGGAATCGCCTCTCCAGGGCACTGTCCTTTTCGATATATTTGCGGTATTCGTCAATGGTGGTGGCGCCAACGCAGTGCAGTTCTCCACGGGCCAGTGCCGGTTTGAGCATGTTCGACGCGTCCATTGACCCTTCCGCCGCGCCGGCCCCGACCAGGGTGTGGATTTCGTCGATAAACAGGACTATCTCGCCGGCCTTTTTCTCGACCTCCTTGAGCACAGCCTTGAGCCGATCCTCAAACTCACCGCGGTACTTTGCTCCAGCCACCAGCGCGCCGAGGTCGAGGGTAATAACCTGTTTGTTTTCCAGGCTTGCCGGAATGTCACCGTTGACAATCCGCTGGGCGAGCCCTTCGACAATCGCGGTCTTGCCGACCCCCGGCTCGCCAATGAGAATCGGATTGTTTTTGGTCCGGCGGGAAAGCACCTGGACCACCCGGCGCACCTCTTCATCCCGGCCGATGACCGGGTCGATCTTGCCCTGCCGGGCCAGTTGGGTAAGGTTGCGGCCATACTTCTCCAAGGCCTGGTATTTCTCCTCCGGGTACTGGTCGGTGACCCGATGGCTGCCGCGCAATTGCGACAGGGCCTGGAGGAAGGACTGCTCCTGGATACCCCTGGCGTTGAGAGCCCGGCAGAGTGAGGTGGAGGAGTCCTTGAGCATGGAGAGAAAAAGGTGTTCCTGGCTGACGAAGTCGTCCTGCATCTGCTGGGCGGCGCTGAGTGAACGGTCGAGCACCTTTTTCAAGTCAGGAGAGGCATAGACCTGACCGGCGCCGCTGCCGGATACCTTGGGAATCTTCTCCAGCAGCTGGTTGACGTCCATGAGGACCAGAGCCGGATCAACGCCCATTTTTTGGAGGACCGGAACAACGATGCCATCAACCTGGGTAAGAATTGCCCGGGCCAGGTGGGCCGGGTGAATCTCCTGCTGATGGTTGTCCTGGGCGAGCTGTTGCGCCGCCTGGATGGCTTCCTGAGACTTGAGGGTGAATTTATCAAACTGCATGATCGGTCCTCTTCGTTGATGGTGAAATGACCTGCTTGAACAGGTATGTGCCAATTTTCCTGGCGAAGAGAGTAAGGATGAAAGAGACTTGTGTCAAGAAATTGACACAAACAGTGCAACGAAAAAAGGCGGACCCAAAAGGGCCCGCCTTTACTTCGTTCTACCCTGTGCTTCTGTTTACCCGGTATGGGTTACGCCGCCTGTATCCGGCGCAATCGGCCCCTGTTGATTCGGGATATCAGCCGCAACTGCCGGACCCACAGGACCCAGAGCTGCACCCGCCACCACTGCTGATCGGGTTCTGCGAGGTAATTCCGAAACCGGAACGGGGGCCGGCATCGATATAATCCACAGTTATTCCACCACAGGTCTGGATAAGACTTTTTTCCACCAGGAACTGCAGGGAGTCATTCTCAAAAATTTTATCGGTATCTTTTGGCTCATCCAGAGCCAAGCCAAGGGATGGGCCAGCTCACCCTCCCTGCATCAAGGCAACACGCAGAGCCGATACAATATTATTGGCCTGCATATACTCCTTTAGTTTTGCAACAGCCAGGTCTGTTACATTTAACTCAGACATGAATACTCCTCCCAAAAAAAAATTACTGATTAGCTTCTCCTGTATCTCTGTGCTGCTGACCGAAGAGGCGTTCTCGACTGCCTCAACCATAAGGTGTCATCACAGATAGTCAATCACCCGTGTCCCTATAATAGGGGCTGTGCACAACGATGCAAGGGAATTATCGAACCTGCCCATCCTCGGTGCCAGAAGCTTTTTCCTCAGCCTGACCGAAGATCTTAGCCTGCTTCGGGAAAGAAGTTGAAAAAAAAGAAGAGATTGTCGTTAAAAGTGGTTGAGGTCCGGTATTCTGTTGGCCAAGGTTGATTTTTTTTGTGTATAGTTAAGCGATAAGGATTACCTGTGATTGGCCGATGCATCAGGTTGCGGTGCGCAGGTGGTTTTTTCCTGTGGTGGTATAAGCACTCCCTTGATTGGCGTGCCAGGTTCGCCACGCTTGTGGTGAGGCAAAGGTTGTGTGGTGCCGAGGGTAGCCGGGCAGGGTTTTCGGTTTTTTGGATGGTTTTCAGCCGTTACTGGACACAAAGACCTACAGGTTGAGCAGGGGGCCTGGAATGAAAAAAATCGTTATTTCCACCGGTGGCGGTGACGCCCCCGGGTTGAACGCTGTTATCTATGCCGTGGTTCATACCTGCTACCGCAAGGGTTGGGAGGTCTACGGCAGCAGGAATGGCTATGGCGGTCTGATTGATATCGATGAACTGGTGCGCCTGCAGCCTCGCGATGTCGAGGGGATTTACTCCACCGGGGGGACTATTCTCGGATCGACCAATAAGGGCGACCCCTTTGCCCGTCCGGTGGAAAACCTTGCCGGCGAAATCCAGATAGTCGACATTTCTGATAAAATTCTGCGGAACTTTAAAAGAATGGGTTTTGATTGTCACATCGCCATCGGTGGTGACGGCAGTCTCGATATCGCCCATCGTTTTGCCCTCAAAGGGATGCCGGTGATCGGCGTCCCCAAAACCATCGATAATGACCTTGAGGAGACCGACCGAACCTTCGGTTTTGATACCGCGGTTTCTACGGCAACCGAGGCCCTGGACAAACTGCATTCCACTGCCAAATCGCATCGCCGGGTCATGGTGGTAGAGGTGATGGGGCGGGATTCCGGCTGGATTGCCCTCTATTCCGGAATATCCGGGGGGGCGGATGTGATCCTTATCCCGGAAATTCCTTTTGATATGAATGAGGTGTGTGAAAAGATCTCGGAAAATGACCTGCACGACAAGCACTACTCCATTGTCGTCGTTGCTGAAGGAGCGACGACCATCGATGGGCAGACCTTTAACAAAGGGATGGGCGAACTGGGCCGTTCTGAAGTGATTCTCGGCGGAGTCGGGGAGTTTGTCGCCGCCGAAATCAGGAACCGGACCGAGAAAGATACCCGCTCTCTGGTTCTTGGCCATCTGCAGCGGGGCGGTTCACCGACAACCTTTGACCGGCTGCTCGCTCTCCGTTTTGGTGCGGCGGCGGTGCGGCTGGTCGAAGAGCGGGTCTTTGACCATATGGTTGCCTTAAAGGATTCGCAAATGGTGGCGGTACCCATTGCTGAGGCAATCAAGATGCGGAAAAAGGTCGATCTGAACAGCGACAAGGTGATGACTGCCCGGGCAATCGGCATTTGCCTCGGTGACAGGGATCCGCGTTTTGAAAAGGAGTGATTGGCCGGGATGAGCCTGGAAAATCACTATCTCGCTGCTTTTGAGCAGCTGCTTGCCCATTTCGGGCCGCAGCGCTGGTGGCCGGCGGAAACCCCTTTTGAAATGATGATCGGGGCGATTCTCACCCAGAATACCAGCTGGTCCAACGTGGAAAAGGCGATCAGCAACCTGCGTGAAGCCAACCTGCTGAGCTACCCTGCACTGTCCGTCTGCCCGGTGGCCGAACTTGCCGGCCATATCCGGCCGGCCGGCTATTACAATCTCAAGGCGCAGCGGCTGCTCAATCTGTGTGCCATGCTTGACCACTGCTACCAGGGCAGTCTCGAAGCATTTCTTGGTGATGACCAATTCCGCAGCCGGGAAAATCTGCTCGCCGTCCGGGGGGTTGGCCCGGAAACCGCCGACTCAATCCTGCTCTATGCCTGTGGCCACCCGGTCTTTGTGGTCGACATGTATACCCACCGGGTTTTCAGCCGGCATAACCTCCTCGATGAGGAGACCGATTATCTGGCCATCCAGCAGGCTTTTGTCGATCATCTCCCGGTGGATACTGCCCTGTACAACGAGTACCATGCCTTGATTGTCCGGGTGGCTACCCGCTACTGTAAAAAGAGCCGACCCCGCTGTGAATTCTGCCCTCTGCAGAGTGTAAACCGCTGACTGACCACGGTTTCGGCTGGGTTTGGCAGAAACCGTCAGGCAGTCAGCCTGTCCCCCACTCTCTCTGCCGGTCAGAAACGGTTTCCCCCTCTCTTGACCATTTCGACGATTTCATCAGCATAGCGGTTGGCTTCCGCCTCGGTATATTCGGCTTTGAGCAGAGCTTTGCGGTACCGTTGCAGGGTGTCCCGTGCTTTGAGTGGGTTGCTGTTTTCCAGATAGCAGCGGTAAAGCAGGATGGTCAGTTCCTCCTCGAGATAGTTACTCCGGAGAACGTGTTCGAGGAGAGTGATCGCCTCCTCCATCCTGTCGTTTTCGGCGAGGTTTTCCGCCCAGCTACGGGCCATCTCCACCAGCAGGCTACTGAGCATGTCGTTGTAGGCCAGAACCTGTTCGCTCCGAAAAAGGTCTTCCAGGTGGACCCCTTTCCAGAGTGACAGGGCGGTTTGGAACTGGTTCTGGGCCTGCCACCAATCACTGTTTTTGCTGTGGGAGAGACCTTGTTGGGCCGCCAGCTGAAAGAGATGGCAGTCAATGATGAAATTTCTCAGCGCGAGTATGCCTTTTTGGATGTGGATGTAGTTTTTGACGTTTACCGGCAGGAGCGGGGTGAGCAGTTTGCGCAGCCGGTTGTGGAGGGTGTCGAAGCTCTTTCGGGCGTTTTCAGGGGGGCTTTCCGGCCACAGTTCGACCTGAATTTTTTCCTGGGGAATCCGTTGTCCTTTGGCGGTTACCAGCAGGCCGAGGAGTTCCCGCTGGAAAGGGGTAAGGTCGTCGGCCCGCAGGAGTACCCCTGAGGTCGTGCTCAGCCGAAAGCTGTCCATTAGGGTAAAACGGAGCAGCGGAATGGGGGTGCCATCGCTGCTGAAATTGACCTGCAGGCGTTGACCGGCAAGCTCCCGGGCAAAAACCTTCTGGATGTCCCTGCTCACCGCCAGGGCGAGAAGGGTTGTCATCATTTTCGGTTCCCAGGTCCAAAAATGGTTGTAACCATTGATTTTCATCATCACCAGGCCACTTTCCAGGTCCTCAAGGGCGGCGTCAGAACCTTCGGTCTGGTATTTGAGGTAGCTCCGATTAAACAGGGCGCAGATGAGCAGATAGGTGGAGGGGATGGTCTCGGCGATCGCCAGGCTCCGATCGAGACAGCTGCGTGCTTCAGTATACTGGTTCAGGCGGGTATAGACCGCTCCGGCAACAATATTGTGGAAGGCGAGATAGAATGGGCCACCGGCCTCTTCGCGCAGACGGCTGGCCTCAGAGATCCGGGCAAGGGCCCGGTCGGCGTAACCGGTCAGAGCCAGGCCAAAAGCCTGCCACTGAAGAATCTGGCTGTGCATGTGGGCGGTTACAGCGGTAGCGGTTACCCCCAGACTCTTTTCAAGGAGTTCCATTGCCTGAAGCGGTTGGCCAAGAGAGTAGAGGTTGCTGCTGGCCCAGATAAACAGGTAGGGCGCCGCTACGGTCTGTTCAACCACCTGCTGGTTGATGGAGTTCTGCAATGCCTGCTGCTGGATATGAAAGTTGAGATGGTCTCCGGTCATCGACAGATAGCAGAGACCCATGATCCGCATGGTCAGGCGATTTGATTCGCCGACCAGGGGATCATGGCACAGCGTGTTACAGGCTTCCGCCTCACGCAGATGTTTGGCACGGTTGCCGCAGAGCAGTTCGATATAGCCCTGAATAAACCTGCTCGAGGCGGTGAAGTTGCGCAGGTCGAATCGGCCGGCCAGTTTGCTGGCCAGGTTGATGTACTGTCTGGCCTGGTTCATCTCCCCTTTGAAAAAGCAGTAGCCGGAGGCGAGGTTCCGGGCGGCGATGATGACGATTGGTGGCTGGATGATCGCCTGGTTTTTGTCGAGCAGTTCTCTGGTGCGGGGTAAAAGGAGTGCCCCCTTTTTGTACTCCCCGGAAATAACGAAATAAAAATAGATGATTTGTGAAAGGGCGATCAGTTCACCGGTTTCATCACCGCTGGCGACGAACTGACTTCGGGCTCTTTCGAAAAAGGGCAGGGTGGTTTGTGGGGCGAAGTCCACCTGGAGTAACCCGGTGTAAAGGGTGAGCCAACTGTAGTGAAAAAGGGTCTCCTCCGGTATGGCCTGCAGCAGGGCAAGGATCGAGATTGTCCGGTTTCTGGCGATAAGTCCCATCCCCTTTTCCCGGAGAATGTTCTCCATGGCAGTCAGGTCGCCGGCCTGCTGGTAGCAGGCGAGGGCTTTTTCAATCATCTCCCGGGCGAGGTAGTACTTTGCCTCGGTGGCATAGATAGCGGCAATTTCTTCTTCGCCAAGCCGGGCAGCCCCTCTTTTCTGGAGGAATTCCTGAAAAAAATGGTGAAAGCGGAAGACATGGTCCTCGTCATCGAGATGATAGATGAAGTAGTTCTCCTTGGCCAACTCGGCCAACACCCCGGCAAAGTCATCGGAGCCGGAGACATCTGCTGCCAGGTCTACCGGTATTTCGCGGAGGAACGAGAGCCTGAGAAAAGGCAGATGATGGGTTGACGGAATTTGGGCAAAAATCTCATCCTGGAAATAGTCAAGCATATGGCCGGAGTCGGTGGCCAGGGGGAGTGGTTTGCCGCGATTCTCCAGCCAGAAGCGGCTGTGGCCGGAAATTGGATGGCTTGCCAGGATAATTCCCATAACCCAACCTTTGGTTATTTTCTGGATTTTTCCGGCATCCAGGCGGCTGATGTTTTTGTGCAGAACGGTATTGTACAGGGCCTCGATTTCCAGATCACTGAGGGCCAGGTCAGCGGTATTGAGATAGGCGATTCGTGAGCCGTCACGGATCGCTTTAGCCTTGATGTCCAAAGGATGCCTGCTGATCAGGATAAAGCGGAGCCGAGAGGGGGAAAAATCAATCAGATGCCCAAGGAGTTTGTTGGTCAGGGCGCCGAATTCAATCAGGTGGAGATCATCAAACACCAGGTAGAGATCATTTTTCAGACGATGGTCGAGATCATGGAGGAGCAGGTTGCTGCAGCGGATCAGGTCTAGGGGGCCGACACTGCCCGATTGGAGAATATTTTCCAGTTGCGGCGACTGAAATCCGGAAAGGTTAACGGTGAGGTTAGCGAGCAGCGAGGAGAGCAGAAAGACCGGATCAGAATCCTCCCGGTCAATCTGATACCAGATAAACTCGTGTTGATGGTATTCGAGAAATTGGGAAGCCAGCGTGGTTTTACCCTGACCGGCCTGGGCCTCAAGAATGATCACCTTTTTGGCGGTCTTTTTGGCCGGCAGTTTTGCTTGAAGAACCGAGGTGCGGAGCAGTGACTGGGATTGGCTGATGTGGGGCGGGTAGAATTTGTTGGAGGGAACGCGATGGGTGAACAGGCTATCGGCTCCTTGCATAGCTCTCCTCCACAGTTCTTTGGGTCAAGTACCTGGAAACTCAGCCTTTGCCTATCGGGGGCCGTGCAGATTGATTTGCGGTTCTTTGCTCAAAACCAATCTGTCTCGATTGGTACGTCTCTTCCTTTGTGGGGGCAGGAGTGAGTTATGTCCAGGTCATTATCCCGTTTAAAGGATTGAGGTTTTCCTCTGTTGCTTGAGTTTCTTGCATACTGCACGGACGGTGCTTGCTTCTCTTGAGGTCAGTGCTCTCTTGTTGAGGAGGTGGCGGATATTTTCCAGCCAATTCTCTTTCTGAGTACCTTCAACCTGGTAGAGGGTATCGATTGCGGTCTCGACGGCAGCATACATGCTCTCCAGTTCAAAGGATGTCGCTAGTTTCGGGGATGGAACCATATCTTTTCGCGCATGAACAATGGCATAATACATTTCATAGCAATGAATTGCAACCGCCTGGGCGAGATTAATCGAAGAGAAATCGGCGGTAGGAATTGCTGAGGCAAACTGGCAGAAGCTGAGGTCATCATTGGTCAGGCCGGTATCTTCCGGCCCGAAAATGATCGCGGTTCGGTTGGCGGCAAGCAGGGGGAGCAGGGTGGCAGCGATTTCTCGCGGCCCCTGTATCGCGCCCCGGTGGCGGCCCCTCCGTGCCGTGGTACCGACCACCACCGAAAAATCGGTCAGGGCTTCCGCCAGGTCAGGATAGACCTCAATGCTGTCAATGAGGTGGGCGGCTTTGTGGGTAGCCATTTTCGCCATCTCTTCGCGTTCGGGAAGGGCATTGCGGACCAGAATCAGGCGCTTTATTCCCATATTCCAGGCAATCCTCGCGGCGGCGCCAATATTTTCAGGGATTTTGGGCCGGACCAGAACAATCGCCACCTGGTCGAGAAGCGAGGCAGAGGTCGTCATTGGTGTGCTCTTAGCTGCCGGTAGTGCCGGTTGGTTTGAAATTCAAGCGCTTCCGGACGTTGTCGACGTTGACCAGAACCACCTCAAGAGGATCACCGATCCGGAAGACTCTGCGGTGAATTTCGCCAAAAAGCCGGTGGTTTTTCGCGTCATAGAAGTAGTGGTCATCATTAAGATGGTCGAGCGAGATCGAGCCGCTCAGGCAGAGATCCTGGAGTTCAATAAACAGTGCCGCCTCGGTCACTCCGGAGATCACTGCGGTAAAGACTTCGCCCAACCTGCTTTTCATATAGCTGATTTTCAACCGGTCATGCATGTCCCTTTCGGCGAGCATCGCTTCCCGCTCACGGTTGGAAAGAAATTCTCCGGCCTGCTGGAGAGCCGGACCATCTTCCGGAGGTTTTTTCCCGCCCTCCTTTCTGGCGTTCAGGATGAGCAATTGCCGGTGGACCATCAGATCGGGATAGCGCCTGATCGGCGAAGTGAAATGGGTGTAGTCGGGGGCAGCCAGGCCAAAATGGCCGATGTTGTCCGGAGAATAGCGTGCCTGCTGCATATTGCGCAGCACCAGATTATTGATCAGGTAGTCGTGGCGGGTACCCTGGCAGGTGCGGAGTACCGCGGCAAACCAACCAGGACTGTTGACAAATGGGGCTGGGTGAACCCCTAGTGTGGGGAGAAAGTCAAGCAATTCAAGGATTTTTTCCGGATCTGGTGCCTCATGGATCCGGTACAGTGCCGGCCACTTCTCTGCGGTGAACCGGCTGGCCACAGCTTGATTGGCGGCCAGCATGAACTCTTCGATCATCTGGTGGGCAAAGTTTCTCTCCAGTCTGTTGATTCCGGTTATCTCTCCGTTTTCAGAAAGGGTAAATTCGGCCTCTGCCAGGTTAAAGTCAATCGAACCCCGGGCCCTCCGTTGCTGTTGCAGGACCACTGCCAGTTCCTCGGCCGATTCGAGCATCGGCAGTAGTGAGCGATGCTCCTCCCTGCTCGTTGGCTCCTGGTCGACGAGGATTTTTTTCACCGTGGTGTAGGTGAACCGCTGTCGGCTGAGGATCACCGAACGGGTAAAGCGGCTGGCCTGCAGTGTCCCCGAGCGGTCAAAATCAAGGATCGCCGAGAGACAGAAACGGTCCTGGCCGGGGACCAGGCTGCAGAGGTCGTTGGCCAGCCTTTCCGGCAACATCGGGATGACTCGACCGGGGAGATAGACCGATGTGCCGCGCAGATACGCCTCCCGGTCAAGAGCCGACCCCGGGGTGACAAAATAACTGACGTCGGCGATCGACACGTAGAGTCGGTATCCACGGCGGCTCTTTTCGACACAAATTGCATCGTCGAAATCCTTGGCGGTCTCCCCGTCAATCGTCACATGGGCCAGTTGGCGAAGGTCTTCCCGGCCCGCTTCTGGGC
>JAZBOD010000119.1:0-9139 GCA_036350955.1 Desulforhopalus sp.
AGGACTCTTCGAGCACCTTTCCGCCCGACTCGGTTTTCCGGTCGATCTTCTTGGGGTTCGCGGCTCAGGAATCACCCCGGCACGAGTTAATCTTTACCAGCGTTCCAGGCAGGATGCCAACTATCTGCTCGGTAAGAAAGCCCTGATCTGGTGTTTTGCCGCCCGGGATTTTACCGGGGCAAGCGGCTGGCGGGAGATTCCGGTTGCTCCTTAACTGTTATTGACTGTTTCCAGATCAAGGAGAAATTTTTTCACATCAAGACCGCCGCCGAAACCGGTCAGTGAGCCATCCGCCCCGATCACCCGGTGGCAGGGAATGATGATCGGCAGGGGATTGTGGTGATTAGCCATACCCACCGCCCGACTGGCTTTCGGCCGGCCGACTCGCCTGGCGATCTCACCGTAACTTGCCGTTTTCCCATAGGGGATGCGGACTAACTCATTCCAGACCAACTGCTGAAATTCCGTGCCCCGGGGGGCGATGGCCAGGTTGAATTTTTGCCTGCGCCCGGCAAAATATTCCTCTAGTTGTCGCCGGACAAAAACAAAGGGCCGCTCCTCCTCACGCCACTCGATGGGAATCTCCCGTAATTCGGCGCTGCTCGGGAAATCGAGTTGACACAGCCGATCGTTTTCGCTGACCAGGAGCAGCCTGCCGATCGGGCTCTGAAGATAACAGTAGCTGCGCCTTACTCCTCCTGCGCTCTCTGCTCTTTTCATAGGCGAAAATATACAATATCTCTATGGTGGCATAAGCCTGGCAGCCTGCCGTTGAGGTGGGCGGACTGCCCAGGGGAGGCTGCCAGTGCTGTTGTCTAGCTTTTCAGGCTGTCCAAAGCCGTCTGGTAGTCAGGCTCCTGGGTAATTTCCGGGACCTGCTCGGTGTACCGCACAGTTCCGTTTTCATCAATGACCACTACTGCCCGGGCGAGCAAACCTGCCAGAGGGCCAGTGGTGATGGTTTGGCCATAGTTCTTGCCGAAATCAGCATTGCGGAAAACCGATGCCGGAATGACATTTTTCAGGCCCTCCGCTTCACAGAAACGGTTGTGGGCAAAGGGCAGATCGGCGGATATACAGAGGACCACAGTATTTTTCAGTGCCCCTGCTTCAGCGTTAAAGCGGCGGGTTGACGCGGCACAGACCCCGGTGTCGATCGAGGGAAAGATATTGAGGATAACCGTTTTGCCACGATATTCGGCAAGGCTGGTGCTGCTCAGATCGGTTTTTACCAGGTTGAAATCTGGAGCCTGGCTGCCAGGGGCGGGAAGGGTGCCGACAGTTTCAATTGCATTGCCTTTCAGGGTTATTTGGCTCATGACCTAATCCTTAGTGTGATGGGGGATGATTCTCATTGACCCGGTTCTGTCGGGCCGGAATTGTTTGTCTCGCTGGTCGAGGTACACCGGTAACAGTTTCTCTTCAGTACAGCTTTGTCAAGGCGGGAAATGTGCCTGGTAAAGCTTTCCCTTATGGCGCAACCAGCCGTCAGGGAGCTGTTTTTGGGGGTCGTGGTGGGTCCGGTGGATTATTCCCCCTCTGCTGTTCCAACGGTAATGGCCGAAGAAATCAACCCTGTCCCCGCGGGAAAGGGTGTCGATTCTCGGGGCGAGCTCGAGGTTGTGGGCGATGACGACATTCTGTTCTGGAGTGATCTGGAGGATGAATTTCTGATGGCGGTCACCGCCCTCGAGGTCGTCGGGCAGCAGGCCGGTGACCATTCCGTAGCCTTCGACCGGTATGTTGCTCAACCGGTCGGCAAAAGCGATTTCCACGGCGGAACTGGGCTGGTTCGCCTCCTGCTGCCGGGTGAGGTTGCGGACATAGGTTCCGAGGATCAGAAGCAGGATGAGCAGGGCGAGAATTACCCGGTTTTTCGTCTCAACTCGCTTTTTCATTACTCTTTTTTCTTCCACCTCTTGAAATCACCGGCCAGGCATGGTCTAAGGAGAGGATTTTCCGTCTTATGGTCTGAAGATACCGTCAGTTCCTCATTGTGAACATCTCTTAAATGAGTCACCATGTCTTTCCTACCGGTTATCGGCATTTCGATCAAGAAACAACTTGAAGAGCGGGAGGAAAAAATTCTCTCCCCTTTTGCAGCCCTGAACCGGAACTCTTCCGGTCGGCGCATGGAAGAGGAAGAGGAACCTGGCGATATTCGGCTGCCCTTTCAGCGGGACCGTGACCGGATAACCCATTCGAAAACCTTCCGCCGTCTCAAACATAAAACCCAGGTTTTTCTGGCCCCCACCGGCGACCATTACCGGACCCGCCTGACCCACGTCCTTGAGGTTTCGCAGATCGCCAGGACAATCAGCGCGGCCCTCTGCCTCAACGAACCGCTTACCGAGGCGATTGCCCTTGGTCATGACCTTGGGCATACCCCTTTTGGTCATGCGGGCGAGGCGACCCTGAACGAATTGCACCCCGGTGGCTTTCGCCACTATGTGCACAGTTTACGGGTAGTGGACTATCTGGAAAACGATGGAAAAGGACTCAATTTAACCTTTGAGGTGCGCAACGGCATCGTCAGGCACTCCAAAGGGCGGGCTGATATCCTCCCCAAGGAGAAATCGGAACTCGCCGTTACCCTGGAGGGACAGGTGGTTCGCCTGGCCGATATCATCGCCTATGTCAATCACGACCTCGATGACGCCCTGCGTGCCGGAATCCTCACCGAAGAGGTACTCCCCGCCCGGATCAAAAAGGTCGTCGGTGAGCGGCATTCAAAACGGATCGGGGCAATGGTCCGCGACCTGATTGTCGAGACCCTTGCCGCCGATGACGGTAACCTGCATATCAGTGAGGAGATGCTTGAGGCGATAAGCGATCTTCGGGCATTTCTCTACGACAATGTCTACACCTATTACAAGGTCCACAACGAGTTCATCAAGGCCCAGCGGATTATCCGGGACCTCTACAACTTCTTTTTAGAAAATGGCATTGTCCGCCTCAAGAGTGGGACGCAGGAGTGTGGTGTTCTCAGGGAGCGCTGGAACGGTGAAGACGATATCCACCGCAAGGTCTGCGACTATGTCGCCGGGATGACCGATCGTTATGCCCTGGCCATCTATCAGCACATCTTCCTGCCGGAACCGTGGAGTGTCAGGTGAAATCTGGCGGTTGGGCGACTAGTCGGTTATGCCAAGGGCGCGTAGTGGCAGCGATTGCACGGCATAACCGGGGATATGCACCGTAGCTGACCCGGGGGTGGTGACAAAATCGGGTATTTCGATGGAGAACTCATCCCCGATTACTGCTTTATCGCTGAGATTTTCGGCAAGCAGGCCAAGCATCAGCGCTGTCGTCTGTTCATTATTGAGGTTTTGCCCGTCAACCAAGACCGGCTGGGCCTGGCTCCACGACTCACCGTTCCAGGCTGACTGGTAGAGTGTGTAACGGTCACCGGAGAGCTGTTGCCACTGGGTCCAGGGTAGACCGGTGGTCTTGTCGATGCCAAGGATCGGGAGAATGTCTGGGGTGTGGTTGACGGTTATCGGCAGGGCCTCGATAAACCCCTCCCCCTGCCAGAACGAAAAGAATATTTCATCACTGACCCCGCTGAACCCTGTCCAGACCAGCCAGAGTCGTCCGGTATCGTCAAGGGCAACCGCCGGGGTGGTATTTGAGCTCAGGCCAGAGTTGTAGGCGATCTCGTCACCCCACATACCGTTGCTCCACAGCCGGTAATGGAGTTGCGACTGTTCTCCGGTAAAAGATGACCAGACGATCAATGCATCTCCGTCAGCGTTGCCGATCACTGCCGGAGCTACGTTTATACCTTCGCTGAGAGAAATCTCTTCAGGCTCTCTCCAGATTTCCCCTTCCTGGCGGCTGACAAAGATTGCATACCCCTTGCCTGAATCATCGGACCACGCCCAAATCCCGTTTTCAATGATGATCGGTACCGCTTTGGTTTCAAGTATTGCCGAACCCCCTGAGGCAGAGGCCAAGGTGTACCCGGCAAGCAGGGTGAGTAGGGCAAGAATGAATCCGACGAGTTGGCCAACTCTTCCCATGGGTACCTCAATTGGTTGAATCGCGAGGCATCTCCTCCCCGCGGGTCAGGGAGCGAAATGGCAGGTTTGCCGTCCTGTCTTGAGCAAAAGCCGGGGAAGGACAATCGAAAAACTCTGGACTTGCGGGCTCATTCTTAGCGTATTTATCTTTCTTGAACAACTATAAAACCGGTGGCCTCGAGGAGAATGGCAATAATCGCTCGAACCTTGGCATTCTTTTTTCGCTGACCGGGGAAAACTGTTGAATTATCCGGGGGGCATTATTAATTTCAACTCTTTCATATGGTTTGTGCCATTTTGTCGCGAAAGGGCGTGAACAGCCGCCCTGAAGGCGCTTTACTCCTCTTCCTGGAAGATCTTGATCGCAGGCGATCCCCCGTCAGGGCAGCCCAGCCAACAGCAGGTCTACCTGTGCAACCCCTATTTTGAGCGAATACACCATGAAAACGCCTGATGAGAAGCTGTTGAGCAAAGGCTACGAGTTTGCCGAAGTCGAACAAAAATGGTTGGAAAACTGGCAGCAGAGCGGCTGTTTCGCGGCAACGATGGAGGAGGGAAGACCGGCCTTTTCGATCGTTATCCCGCCACCGAACGTTACCGGGGTACTGCATGTCGGACATGCCCTGAACAATACCCTTCAGGATATCCTCATCCGTTACCACCGGATGTGTGGCGATAATACCCTCTGGGTTCCGGGCACCGACCACGCCGGGATCGCCACGCAAAACGTGGTGGAGCGGCAGCTGGCCGAAGAGGGCAAGACCCGCGATGATCTTGGCCGGGAAGCCTTTATCGAAAAAGTCTGGGAATGGCGACAGGAAAAAGGCGGGAGAATCATCAATCAGCTGCAGAAACTGGGCGCCTCCTGTGACTGGGAACGGGAGCGCTTCACCATGGATGAGGGACTTTCCCGGGCAGTGCGGGAAGTGTTTGTCCGCCTCTACCGGGAGGGATTGATCTACAAGGGTGACTATATCGTCAACTGGTGTCCGCGCTGCCACACCGCCCTTGCCGACGACGAAGTGGAGCACGAGGAGCAGCAGGGCAAGCTCTACCACATCCGTTATCCTTATGCCGATGGCTCGGGTGAGGTGGTGGTCGCCACTACCCGACCGGAAACCACGCTGGGCGATACCGGGGTAGCGGTCCATCCTGACGACGAGCGCTATCGGCACCTGGCCGAGATCGGCCTGCGCCTGCCGCTGACCGAACGGGTGATTCCGGTGGTCTTTGACCAGCACGTTGACCGGGAGTTCGGCACCGGTGCCCTCAAGGTTACCCCTTCCCACGACCGCAATGACTACGAGATCGGTCTCCGTCATTCCTTGCCGCGATTGAAGGTCATTGACGACAAAGGGATTATGAATCAGGCCGCCGGCAGCGATTACTGCGGTCTGGACCGCTTTGCCTGCAGGATGAAGGTGGTTGAAAATCTCGATCGCCTCGGTTTTCTGGTGCGGGTTGAAGAACACCAACATGCCGTCGGCCACTGTTACCGCTGTAAGACAGTGAGTGAGCCAACCACCTCCCTGCAGTGGTTTGTCGCAGTTCGGCCGCTGGCCGACAAGGCGGTGGCCGCGGTGCGTGACGGGCGGATCACCATCCATCCGAAGAGCTGGAACAACACCTTTTACAGCTGGATGGACAATATCCGTGACTGGTGCATATCTCGACAGATCTGGTGGGGGCACCGGATCCCCGCCTGGACCTGTGCCGATTGCGGCGCACTGATCGTCGAATCGACAGACCCGGTCCGTTGTCCGACCTGCGCTTCGACCAGCCTTACCCAGGAGACCGATGTGCTCGACACCTGGTTCTCCTCGGCACTCTGGCCCTTTTCCACCATGGGTTGGCCACAACCAACCCGGGAGCTGGCGACCTTTTATCCCACTGCAGTGCTGATTACCAGCTTTGATATCCTCTTCTTCTGGGTGGCGAGGATGATGATGATGGGACTGCACTTTATGGACGAGGTACCGTTTCGTGATGTCTACCTGCACGCTTTGGTCCGCGACAAACACGGGAAGAAGATGTCCAAATCCACCGGTAATGTGATCGACCCCCTGGCGGTGATGGCTGAGTACGGTACCGATGCGATGCGGTTCACCCTTACCCCCTTTGCCGCCCAGGGCCGGGAGATCAAACTCGATGAAGAACGGATCGAGGGTTACCGGCACTTTATCAACAAACTGTGGAATGCCGCCAGGTTTGCCCTGATGCACGTTGCGCATTGCCAGCCGTCGGTAACCGAAGTGGTGCTCAAGCCTCAGGAGTTGCCTCTGGTCCACCGCTGGATTCTCAGTCGAACCGCAACCCTGATCCGCGAGGTGCGCCTGGCCTTGGACGAATACCGGTTCAACGATGTCGCTTCCGCCAACTACCAGTTTATCTGGCGGGAGTTCTGTGACTGGTATCTGGAGTGGATCAAGGCCGATCTGTTTGCTGATAATCAGCAGGCCCAAGATCAGGCCCGTGGGGTGTTGCTGACGGTACTGGAGACGGTGCTCAAGCTGATGCACCCGATCACCCCCTTTGTCACCGAGGAGATCTGGTCGGTGCTCCCCGGCCAGAGAGAACTGCTGGCAATCAGTTCTTTTCCGGTTGTCACGGACTCCTGGTCGGACGATGCGGCGGTGGAGGAGATGGAACTGCTGATGGGGATTATCACCGGAATCAGGAATATTCGAGCCGAGGCGGATGTTCATCCCTCCCAGCGGATCGAGGCCCTGGTGCTCTGTGCCGACCCTCAACGGGCGACGGCAATTGAAACCTTTGCTGCAGCGATATCCGACATGACCAGGTTGAGTGTTTTGACCGTACGGGGAGAGGGTGATCGTCCCAGCGATGCGGCAACCTATATTTATAAGGATATTGAGATTTTTGTGCCGCTCAAGGGGTTGGTCGATGTCGCTGCCGAATTGGCCCGGATCGCCCGGGAGCGGGATAAGGTTGAGGCAAAACTGAAGCAGGTGAACGGCAAGCTGGCCAATGAACGTTTTCTTGCCAACGCCCGGGCGGAGGTCATTGCCGGTGAACGGGCTAAAAAAGCTGAGCTCGATGCGCGGATGGCGAAACTGCTTGAAGCCGAAGAACGCATAAGAAGGATGGCATAGACTCATGGATACGCATCTGCTTGATGAACTAATAAAAAACTTTCTCGGCGAGGATGTTGGTCGGGGCGACTTGACCAGCGAGGCGATTTTTGCCGCAGATCAACTCGGTGTCGCCCGGCTGGTCGCCCGACAGCCTTTTCTGGTCGCCGGTGCGGCAGGTATTGCCGCAAGAGTCTTTTTCGTCCAGAACCCTTTGGTCCAGTGCAGCGAGGCGGTCGCCGACGGCACCTGGGTTGAGCCGGGGAGAGCACTGCTGACTGTCACCGGCCCGGTGATCGATCTGCTCAAAGCAGAACGGCTGGCGCTGAATCTCTTGCAACGGCTGTCGGGAATCGCCACCCTCACTGCCCGTTTTGTCGCCAGGGTAGAGGGATATGCGGTGCGGATCACCGATACCCGCAAGACGACCCCGGGCCTGCGCGTCCTGGAAAAATATGCGGTTCGGGTTGGCGGCGGCCACAACCACCGGTTTAACCTCACGGATGGCGTGCTGATCAAAGATAACCATATTGCCGCCTGCGGTTCGATAACCCAGGCCGTTGCCCGAGTGCGGGAAAAGGTTCCCCACACCCTGCGTATTGAAGTAGAGACCGAGAACCTGCAGCAGGTCGCGGAATGCCTTGACTGCCAAGTGGATATTATCATGCTCGATAATATGGCGCCGGAGTTGATGGCCGAGGCGGTCCGGATGGTTGACGGCCGTTGTCTGGTTGAGGCCTCCGGGGGGATAAGCCTCGATACCGTGTCGGCTGTAGCGGCCAGCGGGGTCGATATCATCTCGGTGGGGGCATTGACCCACTCCGCCCTTGCCTGTGATATCGGGATGGATTGGCAATAGTCTCTGGGAAAGTTGATGTTTAAACACCGTGTTATCTGCTGACCCTGACGAATTGTTCTTGATTGTTGTCGGTAAGATGTGCAATACTTGAAGGCGACACGTAACGAAGTTTTTTACCTTTCTGCTTTGAGCTCTTCAATTTAACAAGGATCAAGCCCATGCGTTGCCCCAAATGCGGATATATTTCCTTTGATCATCTGGAAACTTGTCTGAAATGCAAAAAAGACATTAAATCAGCTGCAGATGCGGTACCAGGCTCGGTGTTCAATGTCGCCACCCCGGTTTTTCTCCGTTTTGATCGGGAAGTTGTGGAAAAGCAGGACGATGAGGAACTTGTTGAAGCGGAAATGGCCGAAGAGATCGAACTCGAGGACGAGGATATTGAGGATGAGGATCTCGAGGTTTTGATTGCTGATCCTCAGAGGGAGGCGCAGGGCGAAAGAGTCGTTACCCGGGAAAGGGATGCTGTGGCGGTGAAAGAGGACGAGGAGGAAGACCGGGAAATCGATTTTGACCTGAGCCAGTTCGAGGAATCGGCCAAGACGGCACAAACCGCCCCGACGGAATCGGGAGCAGAGAACGCGGCATCTGCCTCCAGTGTGGCACCGGTGATCGAGATCCCGGAAGAACTGGCAGATGTTTCCGATCTGGCCCCCCCTGGTCGAGAGACGGTGCCGGCTGCGTCAGCGGCAATGGTGACGGAGCAGGAGGCGGCAACTGATGGCTTGAGTGATCTGCGCCTTGACGATCTCGACCTTGATCTCAACCTCGATGACCTTGATGGGGCAGCCGAGCAGCACAGTCTGGGGGAGACAGTCCTCTCCCTTGATGAACTCGATTTCACTGAAACTCTGCCGAAAAGCGACAGCCAGGCAGTCCGGTCGAAGAGGCAGGAAATGGATGACGAACTCAACTTCGATCTCGACCTTGGCGGGCTGTCGATTGACCAAGATAAGTAAGCAATTAAGGCCGGTTCGGGTGTCAGTATCGCGCGAGAAAATCTGTTGACACTACCGGAGAAGTCGGGTAAATAACCCACTCCATACCATGCCGGGATAGCTCAGTCGGTAGAGCAACGGACTGAAAATCCGTGTGTCCCTGGTTCGATTCCTGGTCCCGGCACCAACAAAATCAAGGGTTTAATCAGTGATATTAACTGGTTAAGC
>JAZBOD010000120.1:0-5942 GCA_036350955.1 Desulforhopalus sp.
AGGGACAGATAGTCGAACAGGGTAGCCACCAGGAACTTCAGCAGCAGGGTGGCCACTACGCCAGACTCTTGGCGATGGATCTGGAGAACGGCAACGGCGATGGCGGGCTCCTCGCCGGCACCGATCAGCTGGCGGGTGTCCCCTTTACCGGTGGTCAGGATATGCCCAGATAGGCCTCCTGCACCGCGGTGTTGTTGCGGAGGTTGCCGGCAGTGTCGGCGACGATGATCTCACCGGTCTGCAGGACGTAGCCGCGGTGGGCTATGGAGAGGGCCATCAGGGCGTTCTGCTCGACCAGCAGAATGGTGATCCCTCGCTGATTGAGCTCCTTGACGATGTCAAAGATCAGCTCCACCAGGATCGGTGCAAGTCCCATCGACGGTTCGTCGAGCATCAGCAGCCGGGGTTCCATCATCAGCCCGCGGGCGATGGCGAGCATCTGCTGCTCGCCACCGGAAAGCGTCCCGCCATGCTGATCGATCCGCTCCTTGAGGCGGGGAAAAAGGGAGAAGCCATACTCCATCCTCTCCTCGATCAACCGGGAGTTGCGCACGGTGAACGCCCCCATTTCCAGATTTTCCTTGACCGTCAGAGTAGGGAAGATCCCCCGCCCTTCGGGGACGTGGACCATCCCGGAGAGGACGATATCGTGGGGCTCCTTTTTCGAGATATCTTTGCCGTCGTAGGTGATTTTGCCGACTTTGGGGTGCATCATCCCGGAAATCGTCCGCAGGGCGGTACTCTTGCCGGCCCCGTTGGAGCCGATCAGGGTAACGATCTCCCCTTCGGCGACCTCGACGGTGATCCCTTTCAAGGCATGAATCCGGCCGTAATAGCTGTGCACATTTTCCAGGGTCAACAGGCTCATGCCACGCTCTCCTCATGCTGTCCGGCAACGGCCCCTCGACCGAGATAGGCCTCGATTACCTTGGTATTGCCGCGGATCTCCGCCGGGGTTCCTTCGGCGATCTTCTCGCCGTAGTCCATCACGCAGATCTCTTCGGAAATTTTCATCACCACCCGCATGTCATGTTCGATAAGGAGGATGGTGATCCCCTTCTCGTCGCGGATATTTTGAAAAAGCCGGGTGATCTCTTCGGTCTCCTGGGGGTTCATTCCCGCCGCCGGTTCATCGAGAAGCAGCAGCAACGGTTCCGCCGCCAGGGCCCTGGCGATCTCCAGGCGGCGCTGCATCCCGTAGGGCAGGTTTTTCGCCAGCTCGTTGCCGACCTTTTTCAACCCGACATAGCTCATCAATTCGAGGGCTTTTCTCTCTGCCTCGGCCTCTTCCTCGCGAAAAAACGGCAGCCGAAACAGGGTCTGCAGCGCTGACTGGCGGAAATGGACATGCATCCCGACCAGAATATTTTCAATTACCGTCATCTCCTGAAAGAGACGGATATTCTGAAAGGTTCGGGAGATGCCCCGGGCGGCGATCTTGTCCGGACGAAGTCCGGCGATCGATTTGCCGTTAAAGACGATCTGCCCGCCGTCAGGGCGGTAGATCCCGGTCAGGGCATTGAAAAAGGTGGTCTTGCCGGCACCGTTCGGGCCGATAATCGAAGCGATCCGCCCCTGCTCCAGGGAGAAGTCCACTTCGCTGATGGCTTTCAAGCCGCCAAAGGTTTTGGTGAGCCTGGTGATTTCAAGTAATGCCATAGTCGCCTCTGCTCCTAATTCTCTTCCTGGTCGAGCTGGCGCTTGCGCCGGGTCGCCGGGATCATTCCCCCGGGGCGAAAGATCATCATCACGATGAGGATGATGCCAAAGAGCATCTTCTGGTATTTGGCCGGGTCGAGCTGGGTGGAGAGGTCCTTCCAGGCGAAATTGATCAGCGGGATGATCGCATCGCTCTGCCGCAGTTCAGTCAGATAGAGGGAAAAGCCCTGCAGCACCTGCAGGTTGAGGATGGTAATCGTCGCCGCGCCAAGAATTACCCCGGGGATACTGCCTGACCCACCGAGGATGACCATCACCAGCACGCCGATCGACTGCATGAAGGAGAAGGACTCCGGACTGATAAAGGTCCGGCTGGCAGCGAGCAGCACCCCCATCACCCCGGCAAAGGATGCGCCGACGGCGAAGGCGGCCAGTTTGGTCTTGACCAGGGGAATTCCCTGGGCGATCGCCGCGGTCTCGTCTTCGCGGACCGCGGTCCACGCCCGGCCGAGCTTGGAGTCGTCAAGGCGGCGGGTGACAAAGATGATCACCACGATCACCGCCAGGGCCAGCAGGTAAAAGAGCAGATTGTACATATCGGCCACGGTCACCCCATGGCCGATCAGCGGCTGGAGATAGCTGTTGACGAAGTCGACCACCCCCTCGGGCATGGTCGGGCGCTGAATCGGGGTAATCCCCTGCGGGCCGTTGGTCAGGTTGAGCGGTTTGTCAAGATTGTTGGCGAGAACCCGGATCACCTCACCGAAACCGAGGGTGACGATGGCCAGATAGTCGCCCCGGACCCGCAGGACCGGCAGGCCGAGAATGATCCCGGTAAAGGCGGCGACAATCACCCCGAGGAGCATGAACATATAGAAGGCATCGCCGGGGAGGAGAAAGGGCAGATCGGAGGGCTGGGTTCCCGGGGCAAAATACATCGCATAGAACTGCTGGGAACCAAAAAAGGCCCAGAGGTAGGCGCCCACCGCATAGAAGGCGACATAGCCGAGATCGAGCAGCCCGGCAAAACCGACCACGATATTCAGGCCAAGGGCCAGCGCGGCGAAGACCGCGATCTGGAAAATCACCTCCAGATAGAAGATGTTACGCACCCCAATCAGCGGAATAATCACCACCGCGAGCAGGGCTCCGGCGAAAAACTTGAACCGCAGATCGGCCCGGACAAAATAGATGGTCAAAAAGGAGCTGATCAGCACCAGAAAGGCGAGGATCGAACGCGGCTGGGTATAGACCAGCTGGGTCCCGATGGCGATGTGGGCCAGTACCAGCAGATAGGGCCAGGGCCCCCGGTTGAACCGGTTGAGCAGATCCTCGAAAGAAAACGTTGCCATGCGCTGCTCCTATGCTTTCTGGACGACGTGTTTGCCCATCAGCCCCTGAGGGCGGAAGATGAGCACCAGGATGAGGATGCTGAAGGCAAAGATATCCTTGTACTCGGATCCCAGCGCCCCCATGGTGAACACCCCCATATACGACCCGGCAAAGGTCTCCAGCATGCCGATCACCAGGCCGCCGAGCAGGGCTCCGGTCATGTTGCCGATCCCGCCAAGCACCGCGGCGGTAAAGGCCTTCAGCCCCGGGAAGAAGCCGACGAAGGGGTCGATCCGGGTGAATTTCAGGGCATAGAGCACTCCGGCGGCACCACCGAGCAGACCACCAACGAGAAAGGTCAACGAAATGATCTTGTTGACGTTGATCCCCATCAGGCTGGCGGTTTTACGGTCCTGGGCAACAGCACGGATCGCCTTGCCGATCCGGGTGGCGTTGACCAGGTAGTTGAGGCCAACCAGCATCACCACCGCGGCAACAATGACAATGATCGATTTGATGGCGATACTCAGGGTAATGGTCGAGCTGCCCATGGCCAGTTTGCCGAAGATGATCCGCCCGTCAAAATTGCCGAAGGTCGGCATGATCCGGTTGAACTGGCCGGTGGTGAGGCTCTCGACCAGGCGGATGAGATCCTGGAGCAAAAAGGAGACGCCGATCGCCGAAATCAGCGGCACCAGCCGTGAGGCACCGCGCAACGGCCGGTAGGCGACCCGCTCGACGGTCACCGCCAGAGCGCCGGCGGCGATCATTCCGAGAAGGATCGCCAGAATCAGATAGGCGTAGGCCATGGCCAGGGAGGCGCCGGCGAGGATCCCGGTGGCGTCGAGGGCAATGAGCAGCTCAACCCCGACAAAGGCACCGACCGCAAAAATTTCGCTGTGGGCGAAGTTGATGAATTCAAGCACCCCGTAGACCATGGTATAGCCAAGGGCGATCGCCGCATAGACAAAGCCGATGGTCAGCCCGTCGATCACCACCTGAGGGAGGTTGACCATGGTGTAGGTGAACAGGGTGACGTTATAGCGGTCAAGCAGGTCGACACCGACCACAGTCTGGTCGAGTACCAGGGCCAGAGAGACGGCAATCAACGACATCACCGCCGCGCTGCCGCAGGAAAAGGCCAGCACATGACCAAGCGGACGCAGAAGTTCGGTCACATTGATGGATCGCAGCAATCGGTTCATGTTCTTTCCCTAAAAAGAGCGAGCAGCCGGCCCTCTCCCTGAAAGGAAGAGGGCCGGGATGGTCAGGAGGTCTTATTTGGGCGGGGCAATATCAAGCGTCTGGACGACCTCGTTGCTGCTCCAGGCGTTCGGATCAGCCGATTTAACCTGGATCACGAAGTACTGGGCTTTTTCCGGATCGCCAATCTCGTTGAAGGTAAAGGTCCCGGTAATTCCCGGGAATTCTTTCAAGGCCCGAACTGCCTTGGCCACTGCCTCGCGGCTGGGGATCTCGCCGTTGCTGGCCCGGGCGGCATCCTCGATCGCCTTCAGACTGATCGCCATCGAGTCATAGGACTGGGCGGCGAAGGGCTGCGGGTCGGCATTGAACTTGGCTTTGAAGTCGGCGATGAATTTGGCGGTACCGGGGTAGACGGAAGCGGGGCCGGAGACGGTTGAATAGAAGGTTCCACCACCCGAGATCAGTGTTTTCCCACCAATTTTTGCTGCATCGGAAGAGTCGAATCCATCATCGCTGAGGAACATCCCCTCATACCCACGCTCCCTGGCCTGCTTGAAGAGGACCGCAGCCTGGAAAGCCATGCCGCCGAAGTAGACCACATCCGGGTTACCGGCCACAACCGGCGAGAGCAGTGCGTCAAAATTGGCCTTTTCTTCAGTTCCTTCAAACCCGAGAACCTTGATGCCAATCTCCTCGGCACGCATGCGGAAGAACTCGGCAATCCCCTGGCCGTAAGCGGTCTTATCATGGACGATAAAGGCGGTCTTTGCCCCTTTTGAGGCGGCAAAATCGGCGCCGACAACACCTTGGACGTCGTCGCGGCCGACGATCCGGTTGACTTCGAGATAGCCGCGGGTGGTGACTTTGGGGTTGGTATTGGCCGGAGAGACGTTAACCAGGCCGGAGGTGTGGTAGACCTCGGAGGAAGGGATCTGCACGCCGGAGTTATAATGGCCGACAATGGCCAGGATCTGCGGATCGGAGACAATCCGCTTGGCGTTGGCGACACCGGTGTCGGGGTTGGCCTGATCGTCGTACGGGGCGAGGTCAACCTTGAACCCCATCTCGGTGAGCGGGCCGGCCAGCTGCTCGAGAGCCAGCTCGGCACCGCGCTTGATGTCCACCCCAACCACCGACTGGTCGCCGGAGAGGGGGGACTGGGTGGCGATTTTGATCACCTTCTCATTGGCTGCGGCAGACCCGCAGACGGCAAGGGCCAAGCCCGTTGCCAGCATCGTTGCATAAAACGAAAACCCGCGCTTAGACATACTGTTCTCCTCCTTTAGAAGATCTCTTACCTGGCAGGTCACCACCGCAGCCTGAACAGAAGAGGGTTCTCTCCCTGACAATCGGCGATGGTATCCCGATACAACCCTTTTCAGGGCAAAACGGCAGGCTGTTGGTCTACCATGCTGCCTGCTTGATCCGTGGAATGGTGCAGGAGAGAGCCCCCGGCACTGGCTATCTATGTAGCTGATTGAAGTGACTCACGCAACGAAAAATACGACAAAAACGGGTATCTCATACATTTTTTTCATACCGACAAAAATGGGCCATGGTTTTCGCCAAAAAGCACATATTTGTCATTTTTTTATTTTCAAGATTCAATTACGCAAGGTGGCCTGCAGGCGGGCTGGGATGGTGAGCAGATCAAGAGCGGAGGTGATATCCCGGCAGACCACATCTGCGGCAAGAAGTGCCAGAGGGCTGGCCCCCTCGGCCTGAACCACCGCGATCCCGAGAAC
>JAZBOD010000121.1:0-6244 GCA_036350955.1 Desulforhopalus sp.
GAACGGGTAAAGCGGCTGGCCTGCAGTGTCCCCGAGCGGTCAAAATCAAGGATCGCTGAGAGACAGAAACGGTCCTGGCCGGGGACCAGGCTGCAGAGGCCATTGGCCAGTCTTTCCGGCAACATCGGGATGACTCGACCGGGGAGATAGACCGATGTGCCGCGCAGATACGCCTCCCGGTCCAGAGCCGATCCCGGGGTGACAAAATAACTGACGTCGGCAATCGACACGTAAAGTCGGTATCCCTGGCGGCTTTTTTCGACACAAATTGCATCGTCGTAATCCTTGGCGGTCTCCCCGTCAATCGTCACATGGGCCAGTTGGCGAAGGTCTTCCCGGCCCGCTTCTGGGCCAAGAGGTGCTTTGAGCCGGGCTGCTTCGCCGAGGGCCTCCTCCGGAAAGAGGTGGGGCAGACGGAATTTTTCGATAACCATCCTCAACTGGTTGTCGAGTTGGTCGGCCGGACCGAGAATTTCAACAATTTCTCCAGGAAGTGTTCCGCCGATTTGGCTTGCCCCCCGGTAGCGGACAATCACCGCGTCACCGGGGTTGGGCTGCAGCCCCTGCTGGGGGGTGATCACCATGGTGAAAGGGAATCTCGGATCATCGGGGAAGACTCGCCCCTCATTGCCTTGCTGCCAGTAGATCCCGGCAATGGTGTCGGCCCCCCGGGTGAGAACCGTCAGTACCACCCCCTCGGCACGATCGTCGCGGCCAACCTTGAGAACCCGGATCAATACCCGGTCACCATGCCGCGCGTCGCCGATCAAAGAGTGGGGGATGAACACGTCTTTCCCGAGTGGTGGTTGGCCGGCTGGCTGTTTGGTCAGGCTGACAAAGCCAAAACCTTTCGGGTTCTGGGTCAGGGTGCCCTCACAGAGATGGGCATTGGCCTGGAGGATAAAGCGTCTCCTGCCGTCCTTACGGATCAGCCCCTCGTGGAGCAGCAGGTCAATAGTCTCCTGCACCCGGTTTTTTCTGACGTTCTGTTTGGCCAGGGCGGCAAAAACCTCTGCGGAGGTCAGCGCTGCTGATGCCTGATAGAGCAGTGAGAGAAGGGCTTTTTCCGGGGTGGCGACCGCGGTGTGGTGCCGCTTGCCGTGGACGTGGGAGGGTTCGATGGTTTGGAGTTTTCTTCCAGAATACTTTCTTTTTTTGGGCATGTGCTATTTTTTCTTTTCTCCCTTTGGGGAATATTGTTATGCTGAGCTTTCGGCGGGCTTCAAGGCGGGATATCTGCCTGATTTCGACAGTCAATATCAGTATTTTTGCGTCCTGCTAACACTAAGTCTCTTATAAGCTCTGTCCAGCGAACAGAGAGAAAAACGTGGGAGAGCATGCGCCTTATTCCGTTTGATCTGGAACTCTACCGCAATCAGATGCGGGGGTTGATCGCCGAAAAGCCCGGGGAAGACATTTTCTGGGAGGCCCTCGATTTTGCCATCGAGGCCCATGGTGATCAATGGCGGCGTTCCGGTGATGCCTATATTCTTCACCCCTGCTCGGTGGCGAGAATTCTTGCCGAAGAGATGGATATCACCCAACCGGAAATCCTTGCCGCCGCACTTCTTCACGATACCGTCGAAGATGTCGCCGAGATTACCGCCGAACTGGTTGGCCAGAAATTTGGCAGCTACGTCCAGACCATCGTCGAAGGGTGCACCAAGGTAACCCACGTCTCCGGAGACAAGCAGGCCAACAGCCGCAACACCCACCGGAAGATCTTCACCGGTGCCGCACTGCGTCCTGAGGTCATGCTCGTCAAACTTGCTGACCGGCTGCATAACCTGCGGACTCTGCGGGCGATGCCGATGGCCAAGCGGCAGCGGATCGCCGATGAAACCATCGATATCTATGCCCCTCTGGCCACCGTTTTTGGCCTCTTCAATATGAAGCGGGAGATGTATAACCTCGCCCTGCTCTACAAATATCCCAAGCAAGGGGCACGGATCAACAGCCACATCCGGCAGTTGCAGAAGCTTCCTCTGGGATCGAAGATTGTCGATGCGGTTGCCGAGAACACCAAAAAATACAATATCGCCTGCCATTTGCGGGTTCGCACCAAGCATCTCTGGGCCTATTACGATATCGCCAGCCGAATTCTCGTCCAGCGGATAGACACGCCGATGGAGATCCTGGTGATCGTCAACGATGTGCAGTCCTGCTATGCTGCCCTCGGGGTTGTCAACCAGACCTTTCAGCCGATCCCCCGGACCATCAGGGATTTTATTGCCAATCCCAAGCCCACCGGGTATCAGGGGCTCCACGCCAGAGCAATCATTGAGGGCCAGAAATTTCTCTTTAAGATCCGGACCGCCGAGATGGAACGGCAGGCTCAGCGGGGGCTGTTCCGCAACTGGAATTCCAAAAGCGGCAAGCAGGGCAATCTCATTAAGGAGATCCAGGAGATGTTTGACGTCCTCGGTTCGGAGGACTCTGTCTCCTACCGCGATGTCATCGCCGCCAGCGGCATCAAGGAGATCTACACCTATACTCCCCAGGGTGACCTGATCTGCCTGCCGGTCAGTTCTACGGTGCTCGACTTTGCCTTTCGGGTCCATACCGAAATCGGCCTGACCTGTCTCGGAGCGATGATCCGCAATAAACGTGTGCCGCTGGAGCATGTTCTCAAAGATGGCGATATGGTCCGGATTATCCGTGCCGACCAGCCGATCCGCTTTGAGCAGGAAATGCTCTCCTTCTGCCGTACCCCCCGGGCCAGGGGGGAACTTGCCAAGAGTTTTCGGGTCAGAAGGCGCAAAGTAACCAGAGACGTCGGAATGTCGATGCTCCGCCAGGAGATGTTCCGTTACGGCATCCCGTTTGATGTGATGGAGGGACAGGAGGTCCCGGTCCTGCTTGCCCGATACAGCATAACCAGCACCGATGAGTTGTATAGCCGCCTCGGCGAAGGGCGGTTGCGGCTCAAAGAGGTGATGGAGAGCATCAAGGAACTCCTTTTTGGCGGGGTCTCGCCACTGGTGACTCCGACCGGGGCGTTTAACAAGATTGAACTGAGCACCCTCGACCCGGTCTCCGTCAAGCTCTCCTCCTGCTGCAAACCAAACCCCACCGCCAAGGATAACTGCGCCCTGCTTACCCCCAAGGGGCTCTCGGTGCATCATAAAAACTGTGAGAGGTTCCGGGAGCTTGATTTTCAAAGGGAAGATGCTGTGGATATCACCTGGGATCTGCGCAATACCCATGTCCGCAAAAAGCAGATCATCCATGTCCTCCGGGCCAGCCGCCCTGACATCATGGCAACCATTGCCACTGCCCCGGAGGAGATGACCATGCAGCATCTGGAGATCCTGTCCAGTTATTCGATGCTCAATCCCGCCTGGGAAATGACCTTCGGGGTTCCCAACCTTTACGTGCTCCAGAAAGTGCTCCGTCACTTTGACAAATCAACTATCCCCTACGAGTTCTATCTGGAGTGCTAGCCGAAATATCTCTTGGCCCCGCGCTGATGATCGGCACAGAGATCTTTTGCCAGACCGGCCGGGAACATTACCGGGTTTTTACGGGGTCGTATGGTCTTTTTCGGCAATGGTGGCTGGTTGTTTACTGTAGTTGGCCAGCACGTTGCAAAGCATGTCGGGAAGATCGTTGGTCTGCCGGGAACTCCTGCGCAGTTGGGTCAGGGTCTTTTCCAGGGTCAGCTTTTCCCCCATAAAAACATGCCGGAGGATTAGGGAGATCAGTCGAGTGATGGTGGTCAGGTTGGAGATCCGTGACTGCAGGTGCTGGTCCCGGTCAAAGGCGGTTGAAGCAAAGATCTCCACCGGCTCACCCTCTAATTCGCTTACCGAAACATACCAGGTATTTCGATCCCGATCGGTAGTTCGGTAACGGATCGCATCGAGGACCTCTGGCAGCTCTTTTTCTCCGGTTTTCTGGCGGGCATCAGCCAACTCGGGAATGCCAGCCATGGTGCAGAGCAGGTGGATGCTCTCCGGTTTTGCCTGCAAAAGCTCTACCGTTCGTTGACAAGGGCTGCACAGTGCGGCTTCTGGGCGATCCGCCGAGGCTTTGCTTTCGCTGCAGATGGGGCATCGTTCATCAGGGTGTGGTCTCTTCATCTTGCCAACTTTTCTGGGGGTTGAGGACGTTAATATGGGTTTTAAGCAGGGCCTGGAACTCTTTGCCGCCGATCTCCCGTGCGCCAAAACGTAATAAGTGCTGGGTGGTCATCTGACAATCGATCAGCCGGAACTTTTTTCGCCGGAGGATGTCAACCAGAGCCATCAGGGCAAACTGGCTGGCGCTGGCAGTTCGCGAAAACATCGATTCACCAAAAAAGACCTGCCCCAGGGCGATGCCATAAAGGCCGCCGACCAGTCGTTCTCCGTCCCGGCATTCAACCGAATGGGCATAGCCGAGCCGGTGCAGCCGGGTAAATGCCTGCTGCATCGTCGGGGTGATCCAGGTTCCCTGTCCACCTTCTTCCCTGACCCTGGCGCACTCGCCGATTACCTCGGCAAATGCCTGGTCAAAAGTGATGGTGATCGTGGTTTTTCTCCGGTATCTACTAAGCCTGCCGGGTACCCGGAACTCTTCCGGGAAGATCACCAGCCGGGGGCTGATAAACCACCACAGCAACGGGTCTCCCGGGCCATACCAGGGGAAAATACCATGCCGATACGCACAGAGAAGCCTTGCCGGACTGAGGTCTCCGCCGATTGCCAGCAGGCCGTTCTCTTCGGCGAGATCCGGGTGAGGAAAGGCGATCTGTTCATTGAGGCGAAACAGCGGCATAGCGCAGGCCCGGGGTTGGAGAGAAGTAAAGGCGGGCACCGCGCAAAGTTTGCCGCAGCACTCCTGCCGCGCCCAAATTCTACCCCGTCAAGGCTACTCTATGCCATTGCTCTGCGCAGAGCAACATTTCCTGTCCAGGAAATTCTTTTTTTTTCGAGGTGGAGTAGAGTATGATTACTCCAGCCAAGGATTCGCCCCTTCCTTCTTGGCCACCGGTGGGTGATTTCCCGACGGGTTACTGGTTTTGTCCTTAACTGTTGAGCCTTTTGCAAAACGGAGATTTTCGTTCAAAATCAAGGCATGCGAAAAATTTTACCACAGGCATAGTTGATATTCCGAGGATAAAATTTTGAGCATAACGCCGAGTTTGGGCAAAAAGATTGTTTTGCCCATGGCTCTGTTGAAAATAATCAATCACCGAGACCATGCACTCCCCCCCCCACGAACAGGAAACATTCCCGGGCTTCTTTTACCCCGGAGCGGGCCGGCAGGAGGTGTTCAACCAGTTGTCCGCCGCGGTCGATGAGGGTATTCCCCTGCTGATTGTTACCGGCCCGGCGGGAAGCGGTAAATCGACCCTCTGCCGGCTGCTCGAGCAGTCACTGCTGCCCGAAGCTGTGCCGGTACTGTTCAGCAGCACCATCGAGTCTTTTGAGAATGTGGTGCAGACCGTTGGCCGAAGTCTGGGTCTCGATCATCTTGCATCCCTCTCCGGTGGCCGGATAGAGAGCACCCTGGAAGCAATCATCGTCCGGCTGCTCGAGCAGCAGTCCACCCTCGTTCTGATTTTTGATCAGGCGGAAATGATTTTTCTTGCCACCCTTGAACGTATTCGGCGAATGCTTGATCGAGTTGTCGCCGCCGGGGCGCGGATGCACCTGGTGTTTGCCGGGCGTGAGGCCTTTCTCAAAGGCAATGATCAACTGGCGATGTGCTGTTTTACCACCAGTACTGAACGGCGTTTTGCCCTTTCCCCGTTAAGCCTGGAGGAGACCAGGGAGTACCTGCAACAGTGCGCTGACCGCTCTTCGGCAATGGCCGGCGGCGGCACGGTAAAAGACGAGGTGGTAACAAAAATCCACCGGGTTGCCCAGGGCAACCTGCGCAAGATCAACATCCTCCAGGAAGAGGTAAACCTTGGCAACGGCGACAGTTTCCCGTGTTCTGCCCCGCTGAATATGGAACGGGAAGAGCCGATTGCTCGGCAGCAACCTGGGAAAAATCTCCGCACTAGCCGGTGGAGCACCCCTTCATCCTCCTGGCTCTACTGGGCTGGTGGGGCCGTGGTTGTTACCTTACTGTGCCTGATGCTTTTCCGTGGCGATAAGCATTCCGGAAAAAGCCAGCTGGAACCGGGAACTCTGTCGGCGGCCCAGAGGAATCAGCCGGAAATGGTTGCCCCCGTTAAAGAGGTCATGGCCGTTCCTGAGCCGGAGAAGACGGTGACAATGGCTGAAACCCCTGCTCCGGAGCCGGAGAGGAGTCC
>JAZBOD010000122.1:0-15077 GCA_036350955.1 Desulforhopalus sp.
GATTAAGTTGTTAAGCTAACTCCGTCCCCTTTCTTTTCGGTTTGATAATTGGGCTGGTTTGTGGTAAAAATGCGCCGTTGTTGAATCGATTCGAGGGGTTGTCTTGCCGTCCGACCAGGAAGATTTATCCAAAATATTGGAGAAAAATTCATGATTCAACGTGATTGGCCGACCATCTTTCCCGCCTCCCCGACCTTGTCAGGTCTTTGCCGTCTTTTGCAGTTGGAGTTCTTTTCAAGTCTCACCACGCAGCGTATTCGCCGCAAGGTGAGTCGGCTCTCTTAAGTCTCCACTTAACCAAGGAGTACGAAATGCCATTGGATCCAACCAAACACGCTGATTGGGAGATTGCACAGGAAGCAGAAAAAACCATGCTGACCATTTATGAGATTGGTGAAAAACTCGGCCTGACCAAGGAGGAACTTCTCCCCCAGGGCCATTACATCGCCAAGATCGATTTCCGCAAGGTTTTGGAAAGACTCAAAGACAAGCCTAACGGCAAATACATTGATGTGACGGCAATTACCCCTACCCCGCTTGGCGAGGGCAAATCGACCTCCTCGATGGGTCTGGTCCAGGGACTCGGCAAAATCGGCAAAAATGTCTGTGCCGCCATCCGCCAGCCCTCCGGCGGGCCGACCATGAATATCAAGGGCTCAGCTGCCGGCGGCGGGCTTGCCCAGTGCATTCCCCTGACCCCCTTCTCCCTCGGCTTCACCGGCGATATCAACGCGATCATGAATGCCCACAACCTGGCGATGGTCGCCCTCACTTCGCGGATGCAGCACGAGCGGAACTACAATGACGAGCAGTTGGAGAGGCTCTCCGGGATGAAGCGGCTCGACATCGACCCGACCAACGTGCAGATGGGCTGGGTTATCGACTTCTGCTGCCAGGCGCTGCGCAACATCATCATCGGCATCGACGGGGTCAACGGCAAGGCCGACGGCTTCATGATGAAATCAAAATTCGGTATCGCCGTCTCCTCCGAGGTGATGGCCATCCTCTCGGTGGCCACCGATCTCAAGGATATGCGCGAGCGGATGGGCAAGATCGTGGTTGCCTATTCAAAAACCGGCAAGGCGATCACCACCGAGGACCTCCAGGTCGCCGGGGCGATGACCGCCTGGATGGTCGATGCCCTCAACCCGTCGCTGATGCAGACCCTCGAAGGCCAGCCGGTCATCGTCCACGCCGGGCCTTTTGCCAATATCGCCATTGGCCAGAGCTCGATCATCGCCGACCGGATCGGCCTGAAACTGGCTGACTACCATGTCACCGAGTCCGGTTTTGGCGCTGATATCGGCTTTGAAAAATTCTGGAACCTGAAATGCCGCTACTCCGGTCTCAAACCAGACTGCGCCGTGGTGGTCGCCACCATCCGCGCCCTGAAGTGCCACGGCGGTGCACCGGTACCTGTCCCCGGCAAGCCGATGCCGGTGGAGTACAAGGAAGAAAACGTCGAGTGGGTGGCCAAGGGCTGCGGCAACCTCATCCACCATATCCGCAACGTCCGCAAGGCCGGCATCAGCCCGGTGGTCTGCATTAACGCCTTCTACACCGACACCGACGCAGAGATCGCCAAAGTCCGCGAGCTGTGCGAGGCGGAAGGTGCCCGGGTTGCCCTCTCCCGCCATTGGGAACAGGGCGGCGACGGAGCCATCGAGTTTGCCAAGACGGTGGTCGAGGCCTGTGAAGACAAGACCGAATTCAAGTTCCTCTATGAACTTGACATGCCGATCAAGGAACGGATCGATCTGATCGCCAAAGAGGTCTACGGCGCCGACGGCGTTGACTACTCCGCCGAGGCCAACAAGGCGATCGCCCGTATCCAGGCCGATCCGGAACTGGCCAAGATGGGGATGTGCATGGTCAAGACCCACCTCTCCCTTTCCGACAATCCATCGTTGAAAGGGGTGCCCACCGGCTGGCGGCTGACCATCCGCGAAGTGCTCACCTACGGGGGCGCCGGTTTTATCGTCCCCGTCGCCGGGGCGATCAGCCTGATGCCCGGCACCAGCTCCAACCCGGCCTTCAAGCGGGTCGATGTCGATGTCGAGACCGGCAAGGTTGAAGGGGTTTTCTAAAACTCCCCTACCCTGCCCCAGCCGTCGGCCCGGATCGATCATCCGGGCCGATTTCGGCCCGGCAGACCAACCTGCCGGGCAAATCGACCCAACGCATAAGGAGTACAGACGACGATGACTGCCGAGATTATCAGTGGAACGAAAATTCGCGAGGAGATCCTCGCCGAGATCAAGGCCGAAGTGGAGGCAATGAAGGCCCAGTTCGGCACGGTGCCCGGCCTGGTAACCATCCTGGTCGGCAAAAGCCCCGCCTCGATCTCCTACGTCACCCTCAAGGTGAAGACCGCCCTCAGCCTGGGCTTTCATGAAATTCAGGACGACCAGCCGGAGGACATCTCCGAGGCCGACCTGCTCGCCCTGATCGACAAGTACAACAACGACCCGGCGATCCATGGCATTCTGGTGCAGCTGCCGCTGCCCAAACATATCGACGACAAAAAGGTGCTCAATGCGATCAACCCGGACAAGGATGTCGACGCATTTCATCCGGTCAACGTCGGCCGGCTGATGATCGGTGGTGACGAGGTGCGCTTCCTGCCCTGCACCCCGGCGGGGATCCAGGAACTGATCGTCCGCTCCGGCACCCCGACCTCCGGCGCCGAGGTGGTGGTGGTCGGCCGCTCGAACATCGTCGGCAAACCGATTGCGATGATGATGGCCCAGAAGGGAGTGGGGGCCAACAGCACGGTGACCATCGTCCACACCCGCACCAAGGACCTCGCCGCCCACTGTAAGCGGGCCGATATCCTGATCGTTGCCGCCGGGGTACCCGATCTGGTCAAGCCGGAATGGATCAAACCGGGCTCTACGGTAATCGATGTCGGCGTCAACCGGGTGGGGATGAACGAAACAACCGGCAAGGCGATCCTCAAGGGCGATGTCGATTTTGACAAGGCCAAAGAGATAGCCGGAAAAATCACCCCGGTCCCCGGTGGGGTCGGGCCGATGACCATCACCATGCTGATGAAGAACACCCTGATGTCCGCAAAAAAGACCCTGGGCATGCAATAAGCCAAAAACCTGGGGTGTTTTTACTCCAGAGTCGCTAAAAATACAGCGCCGGCAACTCCTCGTTGCCCGGCGCTGTATTTTTTTAATGCCGCTTGGTGCCCCTCTGAAGGCGCAAGGCGGAGCACGCTGGTCAGTGGCTGTGATTGTGGTGGTGGTGATGATGGTGGTGATCGTCTGCCTGGGGACCTCCGGCATCATGGAGCGCCTTGGCCAGCAGTTCATTGACCGAGGACATCGTGGCAATTGCCCCGGCGAGTTGACCGGCGAGGAGAGTCTGGCCATCCTGGCGCATCACTTCCCGCCATTTTTCAAACTCCTCAACATGGCCCTTGTTATGTTCAATCCAGTGCTGCAGCATCACCCGCAGCTTTTCAACATTATCCATGATCGCTCCAGTTCCCGGGGACCAGCCGTCAGGCGCCCCGCTGATAAAGAAAGATTTTTCCCCCGGCGAAATCGATTCGTCGGACCGCCGCTCCGGGCAAATTTTGCACCCCGTCAAAAAGCGTGGTCAACTGCACCCCACCTTCAACAAACTCGAGGCTGGTGACATTCTCAAGAAGCAACTCCTCAACCCCCGCCTTTTCCATAACTGCACTGGTCTGGCACATTACATTCTCCGCTATTCCCGCTTTAGGCGACCGTTGGCCGCGGATATAAGCCGGCTCTTTCGACAATCTCCGGGACCTTTTCTTCCCATTCGATAGCCATGATATGGAAACCCCGTACCCCGGGAACCTCCTTGAGGCGCTGGATTGCCTCGACGGCGATGGTAATTCCCTCCTCAGCCTGCTTGTCCTTGGCCACCCCGGAGATACGTTTGATCAGTTCGGCGGGAACGTCCATCCCCGGCACCGCCCGTGCCATGTATTTGGCCATACCCACCGAACGCATCGGGGTGATTCCGGGAAGGATGAAGACCTTTTCGTGCAACCCGCGCTCCACCACGCCTTTCATCCACAGTTCGAATTTGTCGAGATTGTAGACGCACTGGGTCTGGATGAATTCCGCCCCGGCGGCAATCTTTTTGGCCAGGCGCGGCACCCGGATCTTGAACGGGTCGGCAAAGGGGTTGGCGGCAGCACCGACAAAGAATCGCGGCGGAACCTTGATCTCGTCTCCACCGAGAAAGCGCCCTTCGTCACGCATGTGCCGTACCGTCTGGATGAGCTGCATCGAATCGATATCAAAAACATTCTGGGCCTTGGGGTGGTCACCAAAAGATTGATGGTCACCGGAGAGGCAAAGGACGTTATTGATGCCAAAGGAGGCGGCGCCGAGCAGGTCACTCTGCAGGGCAATCCGGTTGCGGTCACGCACCACCATCTGCAGCACCGGTTCCAAACCTTCCCGCCGCAAATGGATGCAGGAGGCGAGGCTGCACAGCCTGGTTACCGAGGTCTGGTTGTCGGTGATATTGATACAGTCGACATGGTCCTTGATCAGATGGCCTTTTTTGATGATCCCGGCCGGATCACTCGAACGGGGCGGACCGCACTCGCTGGTCACCGCCATATGACCCGCCTTGAGGATTTTTTCCAGTTTGCTTTCGGTATGCAGTTCCACGATTAGAAGCCCTCCAGTTTGAATCTTCGGGGACCACCGGCCCGGTCTTTTGACCAGTCCTTGATCGGGACAATTTTTTCATAGTCATCGAGTTTACCCAGGGCCTCAAGCCGGTCAACCACCAGTTGCCAAGCACAGTCGACCTCTTTGGAAATCTCGCACTTACCGTCGGTCGAACCACCGCACGGCCCGTTGAAGAGCCGCTTGCAACAGCGGCTCACCGGGCAGACTCCGCCGGTAACCCCAAGCACACAGTCACCGCAGGCCTGACATTTTTCGGTAAAAATCCCCTCGGCCTGCACATCACCGAGAAAGGTAGTGTTCAAGGCGGGGTAGACCGGAGTGCTCGGGTATTTGCCAGCAACGAACTACACCCCGATCCCGCAGGCGAGACTGAGCACCGCCTCAGAGCCTTCCATCAGGCTCTGCGCCGCTTCAAAGAAAGGGTGTTCGCACTGCCTTTCGATGCCGCCGTCAACTATCTCGATAGTCACCCCTTCCTGGGTGGCCCGCATCCGCAGCAGGGAGGCAAGGATCTCCGCCTCCTTGTTCCCACCCTGATGACAGACGGCGACACAGGTATTGCAGCCGAAAACCGTGAGCTGCCGGTGTCCCTTGACCATCTCCCATATTTCGTCAAACGGTTTCTGCTCTCCTACTATCATAGCCTCTCCACTCCTTCATGCGGAAATGGTTGCGCCGCCGTTTCCGGTCAGGCGGTATGGGTTACAGAACTTTTTTTCGACTCTTCCAGCCGCCTGAGGGCAAACCAGATTGGGGACGGGCCCAGTTTGTTGATCTTTTCGGTGAATTCGGTACAGATCTCCGCCCAACGCGGCCCCTGGGCGGCAGAGAGGTTATAGAAAGTCAAACGCTCCGGATCGATGCCGACCAGCTGCAGCAGTCCCTTGACCCGGTTGACCCGTTTTACCGCATTGAGATTTCCTGCCAGGAAATGACATTGCCCCTCAAGTCAGCCAGCGGCAAAGACCCCGTCGATCCCCCGTTCAAAGGCGCGGAGAAGATAGAGGTGGTCGAGCTTGCCGGTACAGGGCAGGCGGACCACCTTGACGTTGGTTGGGTAGGAAAGGCGCATCACCCCGGCCAGATCGGCCGCGGCAAAGGCACAGTAGTGGCAGGCAAAGGCAATGATATTGGCCTGCCACTGGGCCGGAATCTCCTGCGGCTTTTCCGGGCTTGTCACAGCTCCCTGATGCTCGTGTTCTGTCACCATGGTATCCTTTTCTGGTTGTTTACCTCGACCAATAATCTATCCGGCCAGCGGGGTGGTGCCGCCTGGCACCTTGGCTCTGCCTGGTTAATGCGCGGCGGTGACCGAATCGATCATCGCCAGCAATTGATCATCGCGGAAATAGTTGACCTGATAGGCCTTGGCGGGACAGACTCCGGCACAGATCCCGCACCCGGTGCACTTTACCTCGTTGTGGCTGACCTTGCCGTCGCTATCGATGAATGGGGCACCAAAGGGACATTTCCTGACACAGGCCAGGCAGGACATGCAGATATCCCGGTTATGCTTGGAAATCACCCCGGAGACGGCAAGCGTGTCGTTGGAGAGCAGCGCACCGACCCGCCCGGCGGCGGCCAGCGACTGACTGATGGTCTCCTCGAGGTTTTTCGGGGCATGGGCAAGACCGGCCAGGAAAAAGCCTTCACTGGGGAAATCGACCGGCCGCAGCTTGACGTGGGCCTCAAGGAAAAACCCGTCGACATTGCAGGTCAGCTTGAACTTTTTCGCCAGTTCATCGGCATCCGGGCGCGGCCGCAATCCGGTGGAGAGGACCAGGTAATCGGCATCGATGACCATCTCATGGCCGAGCACCTTACTCACCAAACTGACCCGAACCTGATCACCAACCGGCTCGACCCGGGGCTTGTCATCAGGGGTGTAGAGGAGGAAGACCACCCCGAGGTCACGGGCCCGGCGATAGTAATCCTCCTTCAGACCGTAGGCCCGCAGATCACGGTAGATCACCACCACCTGGGCATCAGGGGCCTGTTCTTTGATGGCAATACTGTTTTTCAAGGCATCCTGACAACAGATCCGTGAGCAGAAATTGTGCGGCTCCTCCCGGGAGCCAACGCACTGGATCATCACGTAGCACCGGCCCGCTTCAGCGCCCCGTTCAGCCAGCTGATGTTCCAGCTGACGCTGGGTGATGACCCGCTCCGACTGGCCGTAGCTGTACTCCACCGGCTGGTACTCTGCTCCACCGCTGGCAATGAGCATCGCCCCATGGGTAATTTTTGCCCCCGAGCTGAGCGTCGTCTCAAAATTGCCGACAAACCCGTCGATACTCTCCACCGTCGCCCCGAGGTGCAGATTGATCGCTGGATTGGCCTTTACCTGGGCAATCACCGCCGTCAGATAGGCCTGGACATCATCGCCCTCGAGGTTGCGGCGCACCCCGGCCAAAAGCCCACCAAGGGCATCGCTGCGCTCAACCAGGTGCACCCTGTAGCCCTGTTCAACAATGGAGAGGGCCGCGGTCATCCCGGCAATCCCGCCACCAATCACCAGGGCGTTGTGGGTCACGCCAACCGAACTGCTGTGTACCGGTTCCAGCCGCCGGGTCTTGGCGATGTTCATATTGACGATCTCAACCGCCTTGGCGGTGGCCTTGTCATGGTCCTGCATGTGGCACCAGGAGCACTGTTCACGAATATCGGCCAGTTCAAAAAGGAATTTATTCAGGCCGACTTCACGAATGGTATCCTGAAAAAGTGGCCCATGGGTCCGTGGGGTGCAGGAGGCGACCACCACCCGGTTGAGATTCTTTTCCCGGATCAGGTCGCGGATCTTCTGTTGCCCGTCCGGCGCGCAGGCGTAAATGATGGTTTCGGCATGGGCCACCCCCGCTTCCTTACCGGCAAGTTCGGCGACCCGAGCAACGTCAACGGTCCCGGCGATATTGGTGCCGCAGTGGCAGACGATCACCCCGACCCGGGGCTCCTGGCCACTGACATCGAGTTCATCGGGCAGCACCACCTTGGTCACTTCAGTACCACGCCGCTCCCCGAGCAAGGCCATGGCTTTGGCGGCGGCACCGCTCCCCTGAATCACCGTTTCCGGAATATCTTTGGGACCCTGGTAGGTCCCGGCGACAAATACTCCAGGCCGGGAGGTCTCCACCGGGGTGAGCCGTGAAGTCCGGGCAAAGCCGTACCGGTCGGCTTCAATGTCAAAAATTTTGGCAAAATCGGCGGCATCAACCCTCGGCTCAAAACCGATGGAGAGGATCACCATATCAAAGGTTTCCCGAACCAGGCAGCCATCCTCACCGACACTGTGAACCTGCAGGTCACCGCTTGCCGGATCCTCCACCACCTCAGCGATCATCGCCCGCCGATAAACCACCCCGGCGTCGTTTTTGGCTTTGTCGATATACTTGTCGAAGTCTTTGCCAAAAGCCCGCAGTTCCATATAGAATACGGTGGACTGCACCTCCTGATCGTGCTCTTTGGCAATAATCGCCTGCTTGGCAGCGTACATGCAGCAGACCGAGGAACACCAGGGATTGGCATTATGGGCGTTGCGCGAGCCAACACACTGTACCCAGGCCAGCCGCTTGGGATGGGCGCCGTCGGAGGGTCGGGTTACCGTGCCGCCACAGGGACCCGAAGCGGAAAGCAGTCGCTCAAACTGCAGGGCGGTGACGACGTTTTTGAACTTGCCGTAGCCGAACTCCTGGCGGATCTCCGGCTGGTAGGTCTTCAATCCGGGGGTGAGGATTACCGAACCGACCTCGATCTCTTCGAGCCGGTCGGTATCGGCAAAATTGATCGCTTTTGCCTCGCAGATCTTCTCGCACTTGCGACAGACCTTTTTGGTCAGATAGAGGCAGTGCACCGGATCAATCGCCCGGGTATTGGGAACCGCCTGGGGAAACAGGGCGTAGATCGCCTTGCGCTTGTCGAGGCCCTGGTTGAAAACATTGATCACCTTAGTCGGACATTCCGGTTCGCAGGCCCCGCAACCGGTACAGCGTTCCGGGTCAACATAGCGAGCCTTCTCCTCGATGGTCGCGGTAAAATTACCCTCTTCCCCGGTGAGGGAAACCACCCGGGCCATGGTATGCAGGCGGATATTGGGGTGACGGCTCGATTCGACCATTCGCGGCGAAATCATGCACATCGCGCAGTCGCCGGTGGGAAAAGTCTTGTCCAGCCGGGACATGGTACCGCCGATCGAAGGTTCGTCGTTGACCATGTGCACCAGCAGACCGCTGTTGGCCAGATCGAGGGCCGCCTGCATCCCGCCGATGCCTGAACCGACCACCAGTACCGTCCCGGTTTTCTCTCTGTTCTCCTGCTGAGGGGTAATCTTGGTCACGACAAGCCTCCATGAGATTTGCCCCAAGGGGTAAAACACCGGTCACGCTCTGCCGCTCCCGGCTTTACCGCGGGCACCAAACACTTGCTGAACCACCTCGGAAAAAGTCTGGGGGCATTATAATAGATTGGCCTTGTTATGATAGTTTTTTTTTAATCCGGCGATCGTTATCCGTATAAATACGGGCTGACGCCGGCAAACCAAGGGCGATGACCCCTGCCCACGGCAGAGGGGATACGGACCTTCACCAAATCCATTCTTTACAAAACCAGAAATGAATTTGTCAGCTACTGACCTGATGCCAGTCATCAGCGCTCTTGCGCCGTCCGCCGGAAAAGCATGGTCTCCGCTGGCCACCCTGCAACTTGGATTTGCAACTATCGGAAATTTTAAGTACAAAGGGACGAATACCGGGTAATCTTGCCGTTCCCAACCCTCTCCAGCCGCCTTTGCCAAACGGACAACCGCCAGCACGAGGACCAGGACATGACCACCGCCACTTTCCCCGACCAACCCCACACTCCGCGCATTCTGGTCATCGACGATGAACCACGTATCCGCGACGCCTGTAAAATCGTCCTGAGCGACAGAGGCTTTGCTGTCAGCGTTGCCGCCGACGGCGAAAGCGGTTTGGCAATGATCAAGGAGCAGCACTACGATATCGTCCTGGTCGACCTGATGATGCCGACCATCTCCGGCTTTGACGTGCTCTCGGAAATCCGTGACCGTCACCCGGATACCGCAGTTATCGTCATCACCGGCTATGCAACTCTCGAACACTCCATCGAGGCGATGAAGAAGGGGGCCTTTGATTTCATCCCGAAACCCTTCACCCCGGATCAGCTCCGGGCGGTCGTCGAAAAATCGCTGCGCTACACCACTGCTTTGCAGGATATCGCCGACTCGAAATCACGGCTGCGGGTGATGGTCAACCGGTTGACCGATGGGGTGATGGTCACCGACGCCAGCAGGCGCGTGGTCCTTGCCAACCCGGCCTTTCTCCACCTGGTCGGCTATGACGGTGAGGAGGCGGTTGGGCTCCACGTCGAAGAGATTCTCCGCGACGAGAAACTGCTCGATACCATTGACCAGGCGCTGACGATGCCGGCGAACACTTTTGCCGAACTGACCAGCGAAGTTACCTTTACCGCCGCAGAGGGGGAGAAGATCTGCAGCACCCGCTGCGCCCCTTTTCGCGGCCGGACCAACGAAAACCTCGGGACAACCACCGTTCTTCGCGACATTACCGCGCTCAAACGGATGGACCAGATGAAGTCCGATTTCGTCTCCCTGGTTTCCCACGAAATCAGAAGCCCGATGAACTCACTGCTGATGCAGTTGAAGATCATCCTCGACGGTCTGGCCGGAGAGGTGACCGACAAGCAGCGGGAGATCCTCGAGCGGGCCTCGGCGAAAATCCTCAACCTCAACAATCTGGTCAGCGAACTGCTTGACCTGGCGAGGATAGAATCGGGATTGATTGCCCACGAAAAGGAAGAGATGGACATGGCCGCCCTGCTCCGCGACCAACTCACCTTCCATGGCCCCTATGCCGAGGAGAAAGGGATTCGGATCGACCTCAACTGTCCGGAGCAGCTGCCACTGATCCATGCCAACCGTCAGAATATGGATGAGGTGTTTGCCAATCTGATCACCAATGCCATCAAATACTCGCCAGACGGGGCAAAGATCACTGTCAGTGCCTCTGTCGAAGGTGCCAATCTGCGCCTGCAGGTGGCCGATACCGGTTTCGGCATTGGCCCGGAGGATCTGGAAAAGATTTTCACCCGCTTTTTCCGGGTCAAAGACGCCAGGACCAGGGAGATCCACGGCACCGGTCTTGGCCTGTCGATTGTCAAATCAATTATTGAGTCCCATCACGGCAATATCAGTGTCGCCAGCGAAATCGGCGAAGGGACCACCTTCACGGTCCTTCTGCCTCTACCGAATTAGCCACTGGCTGAAACCCGGAACCATAAGGAGAGGCACTTATCCCCGCCCACTGCAGCGGGGATAAGTGCCATCACGTAAAACATGATGCCAAGATGTTACGATCAATCCCCGCCCACTGCAGCGGGGATAAGTGCCATCACGAAATTTTCCTCTTAAACAGCAAGAGGAAAATTTCTATGGCACTAAAAACCATGATGCCCGGCCAGTTTCTCGAGCATCTGGGCAAAACCGGTGCCCAGAAAAAAGGCCGAGTCAACCCCAAGGTTCCGGTCAACACTGCGGTCGAAAAAGAGATTAAGACTGGTTCCCAGTCCTTCCTCATCTTTCCAGAAACAGATCATCATCGGCACCAGGGGCAAGGGGTAGAGCACCACGGAAATATCGGCGGCAAACTGCTTTTCCACCTGCCGGCCATCAAACATATGGACGATATCGTCGAAAAAATCAGGATATCTGTCCGCCAGTCCCTTGAGCACATCCTCGCCCCGCTTTTTGAACAGGGGGTATTTCTCCTTGCCGCCGGCCATCTCCCGAAAAGGAATCCAGCTCCCCCCCGGTTGGATCCCCGGGCAGTGGAGGATGTACTCGAGCAGAGGAATCACCACCCAGGGGATGGTGTGCAACTGGGTGCGAAATGTACCATCCTGCTCGATAGCAAATGGCTTGCCGAGGATGTCAACACTGAGCCGGCCACCCTGGAAGCGCCCCCCAATCCGCTCGGCGGCCTCGGCCAGATCAAGGGCTGCCACCTCCCGACGCAACTGGTTGATATAGGCTGAGAGTTCGTCCTCCGAAGCCTTGCCATCCTTTTCCCCACCACGAAAACGAGCGACCACTTCCGGGCTGAGATGGGGGCATTCGCTGATCCGCCGGACCCCGGTATAGACGGCCCCGGCAAAGGCAAGGCAGGTTTTTTCCCCGCACTCCCGACAGTTGCTGCCTGGTAATTCAGTAAAGATCTCCATCGCATTTTTGGCCACTGCCATTTTTTCTCTCTCCCCGAAAACCGTCTAAACAAAATTTTCTCTCTGGCCAGCTTCGCCAGGTTCTCCACATTGAACCGAGGACCATTGTACCGGTTGCCCGGCTTTCCCTCAACCAACACTTGACGTGGATTCTGGATTGAGTACCATTGTCGGATTCAATGCCCCACCGCAGGGGCGCACCGCCCACCACCCAGCACCCGATCAGGCAATCACCATGGTACCAGCAAACCCAGGGTATGCACCACGCACCGACCAACACCATGGCGCCTGCACAAAGTGGTGGGTATGACAATGAAATTTTCTCTGACGGCAAGTGGCTTGCTTTTTCTGGTAACCGGGTTGCTCTGCACCACGGCGCACAGTCAAGTTGCAGCCAACCTGCCAGACCAGAACGGCGCCGCCGAGAGCTGGTGGAGCTCTCAACCCAAAGAGACGAAATTGCTCTACACCAACCTCGGGGCTATCGGGGCTATCGCTCTCTACGGCCTGGCCGAATGGGACTATGGCTCCGGGAGCTTATCCAGTGCCAATGAACGGTGGTTCCAACAGCACACCAAATACGGCGGCGCCGATAAGCTTGGCCATTTCTGGGGCACCTACGTTTTCTCCGATGTCCTCAGCTCGGTCTACCAAAACTACGGTTATCCAGCCCAACAGGCCGGCCTCTACGGCGCATTTTCCGCCTGGGTGGTGCAGGCATTCATGGAACTGGGTGATGCCACCAGCCCCTCCCAGGGCTTTTCCTGGGAAGATATGGTGGCCAACAGCCTCGGGGCGGCGACCAGCATGCTTATGCACCGTTACCCGGAACTTGACCGCAAGATCGATTTCCGGATCGAATATGTCCTGGAAACCGAGGTGAACGGACTGTTTGACGACTATTCAAATCACTACTATTCTCTGGTTGTCAAACTTGATGGGTTTCACGAGATACCCGATAATTTTTTCAGGTACCTCGAGTTCCATATCGGGTATTATACTCGTGGCTACAGTGACCAGGACGAGGCGAACAAAAGGGCCCTCTATACCGGAATCAGCTTCAACTTCTCGAAACTCTTTTCTCAAGCCGGGATGAACAGGGCTGCAAAAACCTTGGAATACCTCCAGGTTCCGTATACTGTGGCCAAAGCCAGGCACGTGGTCGATTAAGGCTCTTGCCCCAGACCAAAGAGACCGAAAACGGATCAACCGCCGCAAGCGGCGTCACCTGACAGCCCAATCTCGAACCAAAAGGTCCGGGTACCCCCAATCAACCTAAGCACATCAAGGAGAAGGCAATGAAGGCAACGATTACCAAACAGTGCATGGGCGACCGTAACTGCAACAAACTCTGCCCGGAGGTTTTCGAATACGACGAGGACCAGTTGCTCTCCATCGTCAAATACGACGAAATCCCCAAGCACCTGGAGGCAATCGTTCGCCAGGCAGCAGCCGAATGCGGTGCCGACGCGATCACTATCGAAGAGTAACGGAGCTCAGCCATGGGAAGCTTTCGCGAGAGCCAAACGGCCCACAATCTGCTGCTCTCCTACTCGGCGGAGACCCAGGCACAGACCCGCTACAGCCTTTTCGCCGAACAGGCCCGCGACGAGGGTCTGATCCAGATTTCCCGCCTTTTTGAAGAGACCGCCGCCCAGGAGTACGAACATGCCCGGCGATTTTTCAAATTCTTTAACGGCGGTGAACTGACCATTTCCGGAACCTTTCCGGCCGGAGTGGTAAAAGAGACCCACGCCAATCTGCTGGCTTCGGCGGCTCTGGAGGCCTATGTCCATGACCAGATGTACCGGGTCTTTGCCGAAGTTGCCTTAGCGGAGGGGTATGGCCGGGCAGCGGAGACGTTCACCGCGATCAACGTTGCCGAAAAAAACCATGAGTTGATGTTTCTCGAACTCGCCGACAACCTGGCCACCGGCCGTGCTTTCCAGCGCAGCGAGACCCTGGTCTGGAAATGCTTGAGTTGCGGCTACCTGCACACCGGCAAAACCCCGCCGGAAAAATGCCCGGCCTGCGTCAAGCCGATGGGCTATTTTGAAATCCTCCGGCGGAACTGGTAGGGACAAAAACTTTGGCTGGTCACAGTTGGCTGAGTGCCTTGTCAATGGCCTTGGCCAACTGCTGACTGTGGATCTTCCCGGCAAAATGGACCGGGCTCTTGCCGTAGATGGGATCCCATCCCGCCGGATTGGCATAGCAGTAGAACTGGGTTTCCAGGCCGATTCTCCGCGCGGCATCGGCTGCCGGGTGACCAATAAGCCGCTCGGCCGCCGCCCAGGTTGCCCCACAGGGAGCCCCGCGAAGGACCTGCACCGCAGCTATTTTGCCGCCGGCAATCTCCACGGCAAACTCCGGTGCGCCAAAATGCTCCCCGTAATTGCCAAGCCCTGGATGCCGAGGCAGACCGCAACAGGTCGGCGGGGTAAAGACCCCCTGGCCGACACTCTTCTTACCGGAGGCAATCATCGGTACTCCGCAGCGAGCGCATAGGGCAGCCAAGTCGCTGGAAAGGTCGCCGTGGCGGAGAAAGTCAAGGACCAGATCGGCATCAATCTGTTCTGGTAGCCAGGGCCGGGTATCATCGATTACCGCCGGCAAAGGGAGATCTATGGATATTACCTCCAGGACGAAAAGCTCGCCACCGTACTTCCGCAGCCCCTCGATCTTCAGGTTGCCACTGCCATTCTGCTGAAAGATCAGCACCCGCTGCCGCTGGACGGCTTCTTTATCCTTCACCGCACCCACCCTTCTCCTCTGGTTGACCGGTCTCTACCGGGGCAACACCCGCCAAATACTCTTTAGGAACTGGCCGAAAGGCGGCATGTCCCCGTCACCGTTGCCGGAGGCAACCCGAAACACTCACCAGAGCAGGTAGCCTTGAGCAATCAGATATCCAGCCGGACCCATCTGGTACAGTAGCGGTTGGCCGCCTCGAGCAGTTTTTTCCGGTTTACTGGACCGACCACCAGGACCTCCTGGCCGCCACCGATAGTCCGGACAATTGCCAACCCACGGTCGAGAAGAATTTCCTCACGGCCCCAGCGAACAGAGAGCGGCTGAAGGTATTGGCGAACGGTCAGTTCATCATCCTGCTCAAGGAAATAGGCGGTCTGGGCCATAGCC
>JAZBOD010000123.1:0-3522 GCA_036350955.1 Desulforhopalus sp.
AATCATTCTCTTATTGGCCATAACCTGGTCTGGCTTCAAAGCTGCCTGGCGTTAGTTCCGGCAATAGGCCTCTCCAGTTGCCGTGGGGTGCGTCATACGCACCATTTTCGTGCCTTGAGAAGCATTGCTGGTTGGTGCGCGGTGCGCACCCTACAACGACTCCAGTCTGACGAATTGGCCGAAGCGCCGCAGTTGGAGATACGGCCAGGCTGGCTGGGCAAGGCTGTCTTCACATAAAGCACCCAAAATATACTCTATCAATGGCTACCCGCCCAGCTTTTCCTGGGATGAGGATACCTGAAACCTGCCGGTAATCAGCCCAATATTCCTTGACATTCACCGGCAAGAGAGGCATCTATCCCTACGTCCCCAGGCGATGTTGATCGGCTGTAGCCCTTCTTCCCTCGACCTGGCCGGGTGGCAGTGAGTTTTCACCAAAAAAAAGGCCGGCAAGGCAACGAGCCGGACAGGGTAAGGGAAAAAGGCCAATGTGGCCGGGGGGAATGCAGGGAATGGCCTATCGTGTGGCAATCAACGGCTATGGCAGGATCGGCCAGTCGGTGCTTCGGGCATTGTATGCCGACCCCGGCCGGCGAACGTTCCAACTCGTGGCGATCAATGAACTGGCCGATACCGAGACCCTGACCTATCTGACCCGTTACGATACCACCCATGGCCGATTTCCTCACCCGATCAGCTGCCGTGGCGAAGAGTTGCTCATCGCCGGAGAAACGGTCCACATACTTCACCAGGCCGACCCGGCCAAACTGCCCTGGGCCGAGTTGGATGTTGATCTGGTCTTTGAGTGCTCCGGATCCTTTGACGACCGGCCAACCGCTGATTGCCATCTTTCAAGCGGTGCCAAACGCCTGCTGATCTCCCACCCAGCCACCGCCGATGTCGACGCCACGGTGGTTTTCGGCTATAACCACCAGCTGCTTGAAAAAGAACACCAGATGGTATCCAATGCTTCCTGTACCACCAATTGCCTGGTACCGATCCTCGATATTCTCCACCGGGAGCTGGGAATTGAACGGGGGGTAACCACCACCATCCATTCGGCGATGAACGACCAGCCGGTGATTGACAGTTACCACCATACCAACCTGCGCCTGACCCGCAGCGCTCTCCATTCGATCATCCCGGTGGATACCGGCCTGAGCCGCGGTATCGATCGGTTGATGCCCCAGCTCCAGGGCAGGTTCCAGTGCCTCCATCTCCGGGTGCCGACCATCAATGTCTCGCTACTCGACCTCTCCCTCGACCTCAGCCGGCCGACAACGGCAGCAGAGGTCAACAGGCTGATCGAGAATGCCGCAGCCAAGAGGCTGCAGGGTCTGCTCGGCTACACCGAGGAACCCCACGCCTCGGTCGATTTCAATGGTGACAGCCGCTCGGCAATTGTCGATGGCAGCCAGACTCGGGTCTGCGGCGGCCGACTGCTGAAGATGCTCTGCTGGTTTGACAACGAATGGGGTTTCGCCCACCGGATGCTCGACGTTGCCGGCTACTGGCTGGCACTTGACGACTCACCGCCCTTCCCTTCCTCCCCAAGAGGCTTTTGATGATTCTTCTCAAACTCGACTTTGCCAAAAAAGTGCCCTGGAAACTTGACGAAATCCGTTTCCTCTACTCACCTGACGACTTTGTCGGCAGCTTCAGTAACGAGAAGATGCAGGCACGACACCAGCGTATGCAGGAAGAAAAGATCAACGCTCTGCTTGACGGACTTGCTCGGGAAAAAAATCCGGCGGCGGCCATGCGGGTTCTCCATCGCCGGGACCAGATCCGCTTCTTCTGCAATAACCTCGAGGAGTTCAGGGCCCAGAACTGCCTGGAAGAAACCCTCCTTGACCTCTACTATCGCGACAACACCCCCTTTTCTGCCGGGGGAGACTACAGCCTGTGGCAAAGCCTCTTCCGCGAATGTGACCGTGAACGGATCGCCGGGCAGGGAGATCCGCTCCCGGCCAACCGGGTAACCGTCTATCGCGGTTCGGTGACCGGGGTGGTCCGCGGTTTCAGCTGGACGCTGAGCCGGGAGAAAACCGCCTGGTTTCTCCAGCGGTGGCAGGACAAGGAGGAGGGAGGCGGAATCATTTTCGCTCTGGAAGTGAGCCCGGCGGATATCCTTGTCTACCTGAAGGAAAAGGAGGAGGTTCTCCTGCTCCCCGATCTGGTCGAAACCCTGCCGGGAACCAGAATCGAGGCTCTGCCCTGAAGCTTACTCCACCGTAACGCTTTTCGCCAGATTCCGCGGCTGGTCGACATCACAGCCCCGGCGGGTGGCGATGCCGTAGGCAAGAAGCTGAGCCGGAATGGTGTAGAGAATCGGGTTCAGCGCCGGGTGGACCCTGGGGAGATAGATCACATCGTCGGTGATAGTCGCCAGGTGCCGGTCGCCGGCAGTGCCGACCAGGATAATCCTCCCTTGCCGGGCCTTGATCTCTTCGACATTGGATATCGATTTCTGGTAGACATCGTCCTGGGGGACCAGGGCAAGCACCGGCATATCCTTGTCAATCAGGGCGATCGGCCCATGCTTGAGTTCGCCGGAGGCATAGCCTTCGGCATGGATGTAGGAGATCTCCTTGAGTTTTAACGCCCCTTCCAGGGCAATCGGGAAGTTGAGCCCCCGACCGACAAAGAGAAAATCACGGCTGTCGGCATACCTCTCCACCAGACCTTCAATATCCTCCTGAATCCTCGCCAGTTCGGTTTCCACTACCCCGGCGATACCGATAAGTTCCCGGCCAAGAGCCATGGAGATCTCGCTGCTGATGGTCTTTTTCTGCTGGGCCAGATAGAGGGTAAGAAGAAACAGCGCGGCGAGCTGGGAAATAAAGGCCTTGGTCGAGGCAACCCCGATTTCCGGCCCGGCGTGGGTATAGACTGTACCGTCCGCCTCGCGGGTCATGGTCGAACCGACCACATTGCAGATGGTGATGATCTTTGCCCCCTTCTCCCGGGCGATCCGGATCCCGGCCAGGGTGTCGGCGGTCTCCCCGGACTGGGAGATGGCGATGGTCAGCACCCGATCACTTATCAGCAGATGGCGGTAACGGAATTCCGAGGCAATGTCCACCTCGACCGGGATATGGGCATACTGCTCGATCCAGTATTTGGCCACCAGGGCCGAATGCCACGAGGTACCGCAGGCGACGAGAAAGATCCGGTCGATTTTGGCCAGATCTTCTCCGACAAGACCGATTTCCGGCAGACTGATCTCCCCGGTCTGCAGGTTGATCCGCCCGCTCACCGTATTGGTGATTGCCTGGGGCTGCTCAAAGATCTCTTTGAGCATGAAATGTTTGAAGCCGGCCTTTTCGGCCATCGCCGCGTTCCAGTCTATCCGCTGCACCGCCTTGTTCTGCACCAGGCCGCTGGTCAGCGAGACCACCTCAAAACCGCTGCTGGTGAGAAAGGCCATCTCCATATCATCGAGATAGACCACGTCCCTGGTATAGGGCAAGAGAGCCGGGATATCTGAGGCGAGAAAGGTCCCACCCTCCTCACCCACCC
>JAZBOD010000124.1:0-4933 GCA_036350955.1 Desulforhopalus sp.
CGCCGGGGCCATCCTCGGCAAACCGGTGCTGGTCAGCGTGCCGCAGCTGGTCGGCGGCGGCAAGGTCGGCCTGGCGATCGGCGACTCGATTTCGATCAGCGAGCGTTCGGCCCGGGTGGCCCGGCTGCTAGATCAGGCGGAAGTGCTGGTCGAATCGGCGATCGCCCTCTGCCAGGAGATCCACGACGGGCCTTTCGAGACCTTTACCGGCCATGGCCTGTGGTCGGCCTGGCAGGGGGAGTGGAGCTTCTCCCTGGCGGAAAAGACCCTGATCAGAATCGATCTCGATGAGAATCTAAAGAAGATCTGCGACCGGGAGAGCCGGCAGAGCGAGATCTCCCAGGCGGTCAACCAGGGCCTGCCCAAGGCCAAGTCGACCGGCATCCCCTTTCGCATGGAGATGTCCGGCTTTGCCCGCCACCCGAAAAGCCTGCCGATCATCGCCGATATTGGTACCGTCTGGCCGGTGATCGCCGCCCGGGTCGCCGATCAGCTCAGGGTTAGGCTCAATTTCTTCAGTGCCAATCAGGGCTCGCCGGCGGGACAGGAGATGCGCCGGTGGATCGTCGACCATGTCCAGCCCCTCGGTGATCTTCGCGGCTTAGCCAGGCCAGAGACCGACTGAGAAAACTCTCCACCGGGAAGCGTTACCCGTCTGCAGCACCGGGATACCACCCTGACGAAAATCCTGAAAACCGATAAATCATTGCATTCCTGCCCCGATTTCGGTAAGCCTTGGCGGACAACTTCTGCGCTTTTTCAAGATCTGCCCCCGCAAGGCAACAGTGGCCCGCCACCTGCCCGGGGGGCGGACCAATGATCTCAAGGAACCTGGAGCAAACCGATGCCGGAGAGTTCCCTCCCCACAAATCACCGCTGCACCATCTTCCCCACCGGCGAGGAGTGCCACGACATCCTGATGCATGCGCCGGTCGGCATTTTTTCCTCCACCCCGGAGGGGCGCTACCACTACGTCAACCTGGCCATGGCGCGGATGTTCGGTTATGACTCGCCGGAGGAGATGATCGAAGCGGTCAGTGATATCGCTCGCCAGACCTACCATAACCCTGAAGACCGGGCCGATTTTCTGGAAAAAATTGCCGCAAACGGCGAGGTGGTCGGCCACGAGTGCCGCCTGCTCCGCCGGGACGGCTCACTGTTCTGGGGATCCCGCAATGCCCGGGCAGTGTTCGATGGCCAGGGCCATATCACTCATATCCAGGGCTTTACCACCGATATCAGCCAAAGCCGGCAGGCGGCGGCGAAGCTTGCCCATGAGGCCCAGCTCAGCCAGGCACTCTCGGAAATCGCCCGGGCGCTGACCCAGCCCGGCACCAGTGTCGGCGAGATTGCCGCGGTGGTCCATGAGCGAGCCCTGCAACTCACCGACAGCCTCTACGGCTACGTCTCGTCGATCGACCCGGTGAGCAAAGCCGCCATCGGCCATACCCTCTCGGCGATGATGGATAAGGACCTCTGTCAGGTCCAGGATAAGCAAATTACTTTTCCCCTGGGAGAAAGCGGCTATCCGGCACTTTTTGGCCATGCCCTGAATACCCGCCAGTCCTTTTTCACCAACGACCCGGCCAACCACCCCGCCGCCAGCGGACTCCCCCCGGGGCATCTGCCGTTGACCCGTTTTCTCACCGTCCCGGCGATCTACGAAGGAGAGCTCTACGGCCAGATCGCCCTGGCCAATGCGTCACGGGACTACCGTGCAGAAGATATCGCCACCGTTGAGGCGCTGGCCAATCTCTTTGCCACGGCGATCTTCCGCAAACGGATCGAAGAGACCCTGCAGCGTTCCGAGGCAAAATACCGCCTGCTCTTTGAAAACATGACCGTCGGTTTTGCCCTGCACGAAATGGTCTACAACCCCGATGGCCAGCCGGTTGACTACCGCTATCTCGAGGTCAACCCGGCCTTTGAAAAACTCACCGGGATGACCGCAGAGCAGGTGGTCGGCCGCACGGTTAAAGAGGTGATGCCGGCCACCGAACCGCACTGGATCGAGGTCTACGGCCAGGTGGTCCAGAGCGGTACGTCAACCTCTTACGAAAGCTACTCGCAGGAGCTCGGCCGCTATTTTCGGGCCTGGGCCTTTTCTCCGGCGCCAGGGCAGTTTGCGGTGATCTTCTCCGACATCACCGAACAAAAGGAGGCCGAACAGGCCCTGAAAGCGAGCGAAAACCGCTTCAGGACTACCTTTTACACCAGTCCCGATTCGGTGAATATCAATCGTCTCGAGGATGGCCTCTATGTCGAGGTCAACGAGGGGTTCAGCCGCTTGACCGGCTATTCCCGGGAAGATGTCCTCGGCAAATCTTCCCTTGAACTTGACCTGTGGTGCAACCCGAAGGACCGGAAAAAACTGGTCCAGGGTATCCGGGAGAAGGGCTATTTCGAAAACCTTGAAACCGGGTTCCGCCGCAAGGATGGCTCGATCGTCACCGGACTGCTCTCGGCCAGGCTCTTTGAACAAAACGGTATTGCCCATATCCTCTCAGTCACCCGGGATATTTCCAGCTACAAGCAGCTCGAAAGCCAGCTGGCCCAGGCGCAGAAAATGGATTCGGTAGGGCGTCTGGCCGGTGGTGTCGCCCACGACTTCAACAATATGCTCGGGGTGATCCTCGGCTATTCGGAGATGGCCCTCGACCAGGCAAAGGAAGAGCAGACCCTGCAGGTCGCCCTCCAGGGCATCCGCCAGGCGGCACAACGTTCCGCCGACCTGACCCGGCAGCTGCTCGCCTTTGCCCGCCGGCAGACCGTCGTCCCCAAGGTGCTCGATCTCAACCAGACCCTGGCCGGGATGCTCACTATGCTCCGGCGGTTGATCGGCGAGCATATCGAGCTTGCCTGGCTGCCCGGAGAAGATCTCGCCCCGATAAAGATCGACCCGTCGCAGATCGACCAGATTCTGGTCAATCTCTGTGTCAATGCCCGCGATGCGGTCGGGGATACCGGCACGGTGACCATCGAAACCGGCAACATCACCCTTGACCAAGAGAGCCGGCCAAACCATGCGGAGATGCTTACCGGCGAATATGTCCGGCTGACGGTCAGCGACAACGGCTGCGGGATGGATGCGGAAACCATCCACCATGCCTTTGAACCGTTTTTTACCACCAAGGGGGAAGGCGAAGGGACCGGCCTCGGCCTGGCCACGGTTTACGGGATCGTCAAACAGAACAACGGCTTCATCAACGTCGCCAGCGAACCGGGTCAGGGAACGACCTTTACCCTCTACCTACCGAAATACGGCCGGAAAGCGGAAAGCCACCCGGAACCGGTCGAACACCAGAGCCAAGCCGGGACGGAGACCATTCTCCTCGTCGAAGATGAACCGATGATCCTGGAAATGGTGACGATCATGCTCCAGCGCCAGGGCTATGCTGTGCTCAGCGCCACCACTCCTGGGGAAGCGCTCAGCCTGGCCGAAGAGCATGACGGAGAGATCCGCCTGCTGATGACCGACGTGGTGATGCCGGAGATGAACGGCCGCGATCTCGCCAACGCACTGCACCAGCGCTATCCGGACCTCAAACGCCTGTTCATGTCCGGCTACACCGCCAACGTCATCGCCCACCATGGGGTCCTCGACGAAGGGGTAAACTTTATCCAGAAGCCCTTTACCATGAAGGATCTTGCCGCGAAGATCCGCGAAGTGCTTGATTGAGCTGTAGGCAGCGCCTGCCTCTTTCCACCAATCCGACCAGCCGAGCCCAGCGCTGAAAAGCCTTGCCCGCCCAGGAGAATCAGGGTAGGCTGCTCTTCACCTGCCGCCGCCACGCCTGCACCCAAAACGCCTTACCTGTCACCCAAAACAACAATTTATCAAGCAATTACATACAACACATAAAGAATATTATGAAGCGAATTGTCCTCTTTATCCTCCTGTTCCTGCTCGCCGGCCAGCCACTCTGGGCCGCCGGCCGGGCCGAGATTGCTTCTCTGGCCAGAGACCCCTATCTCTCCGCCCTGCTGCTCGACGCCGACAGTGGCGAGGTACTCTTTGCCGACAACCCCGATGCGCAGATCTTTCCCGCCTCAATCGTCAAACTGATCACCCTGCTGGTGGTGTTGGAACAGGTTGAACAGGGACGGCTCGTCCTCTCCGAGATGGTCCAGATCACCGACGAGGCGGCCCGGATGGGCGGGTCCCAGGTCTATCTCGACCCCCGGGAACAGTTTCCCGTCGAGGAACTGCTCTATGCGCTGATCGTTCAATCGGCCAACGACGCGGCGATCGCCCTGGCCAACCACGTTGCCGGTTCACGGGAGGCCTTTGTCGAGATGATGAACCGCACCACCGCCGAACTGGGGATGCGCAACACCCGGCTGTACAGCCCCCATGGTCTGCCACCGGCGGCCGGGCAACAACCGGATGTCACCACCGCCCACGATCTGGCGATACTCAGCCGTGCTCTGGTCCGCCGCCCGGAAGTCTTACGCTTCACCAGCACGGTGGAGAGGAGTTTTCGCGACGACAACTTCATCATGCGTACCCACAACCACCTGCTCCGCCAGGTGGAAGGCTGTGACGGACTGAAAACCGGCTATTTTAAAGCGGCCGGCTTCTCGATAGCCGCAACCGCCAAACGCGGCGGGGCGCGGGTGATCGCCATCGTCGCCGGTAGCGCCGACCGCAAGGTTCGTGATGCCAAGGCCATGGAACTGCTGGCCAGGGGCTTTACTCTCCTGCCGGCCAAACCGGAAATATCCACCGCCCCGGTTCAGCCGGCAGGTGCGACCGGCTCCTCCTCGCCCGCGCCAGCCGCGGCACCGGCCCCGTCGGCCACAGAGCCGGTCGGCCAGGAGAGCCCCCCGGCGACACTGCCCGCCGACCAGGACGGCGGTGCCTCCTGGTCGACATTTTTCCTCGGCGTGGCCACAACCCTGGTGATTATCGCCCTGGTGGCCTTCTGGATAG
>JAZBOD010000125.1:0-5661 GCA_036350955.1 Desulforhopalus sp.
AAATATGCCGGTGCTGTAGTCCTTCCAGTCACCGTCATAGAGATCCCCGGCGAGGAGGACGAAGGCCACCTTCTCGTCAATGGCCAGATCGACCAGGTTGACAAAGGCCCGGCGGCAAGCATTCCTGATCGCCTCAACCGGCGCCGACTCGTAACGGGAGAGCCCGCGCAGCGGGCTGTCGAGATGAATATCGGCGGCGTGAAGGAAGGTGAACATGGCTATCTCTTTCTGGTGCCGGTGCAGGTAGTTACAATGGTCGAAGGATCTGCCGGGAAATTCTTCCCGGCACAGGATAAAACAATGACCTTGCCAATGCATGAACTATCTGGCGATTTGCACCGGAACCAGGCGATTTTTTCCACGGATAGTGACCAAATGCAGGCGGACCAGGTGCGAGGAGCGTGTTTTCTTACCAACAGTGCTTATTAAATCTGCATGTGTAACCATTGTGCTGTTTGATCCACAACGATTGAGTACTGCCATGGACTTATCCAGCCCGCCCCTCCGCCCTGTCCCTCGCCGGTTACGATCTCATCTGCTGATCCTTGGCGGATGCGCCATTTTTATGGTGACAGGCGAAAACACCTCCCTCGCGCATCCCTATCTCCCCCTGCAGCAGGGCGCGACCAAGGTGGTCAGCTACCGTTTTTTCGTTCAGGACGCGACAATCTCCCCCCTGCCAGACGAAGTCAGGGGGGAGATCACCATGCACACTGACCGCTTTGAGGAAAAAGAGGGCAGACGCTACCTTCGCCAGGTTACCAGCTACCGGGGTATCCCTTATTTTTCCGAAGTCCAGTATCTGTGGCGGCGGGAAGAGAAGGGCAATGTCTATCTCGGCGCAATGCTCAACGGGCAGTGGTCCGAGACCTTGGAACTGCCTGGAGACACTGAGATAGGCCGGGAGTGGGACTACTTTGACGGGGCCCCATCCAAGAGGAGAATCAACGGCAAAGTTGATCTCACCATGGAGAACGGTACGGTGCTTGTCGATTGCCTTGAGGTGAACCGAGTCGTCATTGGCAACGAACTCCTCAAGGATGCGGTGAATATCACTTACTACTGCCGGGATATCGGCGATGCCGGCACGCTGTTCAGCCAACCGACGCCGATCGGCGCCTACACTACGCAAACCAAATTGCAAAGTTATCGACACACTTCCCCATGACGTTGCAGTATATCGGCACGTCAAGCCCGGGTGCGTTCCCGTCCCAGGCAAGACCGAAGCAGTACTGCGAAGGGACCTCTTGCCCGACTTCCTCATGATGCATAGGGTTCTTCCCACGACACCATGGCCACGGTGGTAAGCAAGGAGATGGCACCCCGAGGAGGCACCATTGAAGAGAATAGTCTACAGCATCGCCCTGCTGATGCTTCTCACCGCCTGCAGCCCGGACCGTGACTGGCGGAGCGCCAGCCGGGAGCCGGCCGGTATCGCCCCCGACCCGATGCTGACCAGAGATGCGGTGGTGCAGGTTTACGCCGCGCCGACTTGGGGATGGCGCGGCTGGTTCGCCGTCCACACCTGGATTGCCGCCAAACGGGAGAGTGAACCTTTCTATACCGTCTACGAGGTCATCGGCTGGCGGGAACGGCGAGGGCTGCCGGTGGTGCGGATTGAGAGGGATTTTCCCGACCGCTTCTGGTTCGGTGAAAAACCCAGGTTACTGGTTGAGCACCGGGGGGACGAAGTTAACGCCATGATCGAGGCGATTGAATCAGCGGCACGCAGCTACCCCTGGCCCAGGGAATATCGCGCTTTCCCCGGGCCCAACAGCAACACCTTTACCGCCTGGATTGCCACGGAAGTTCCCGCCCTCGGCCTCAAACTTCCTTTCACGGCGATCGGCAGCGGTTACGCCGATTCGCCTAGGGGATGAGCGTGCAACAAAAATAAATCTTCATTATCCGAAAATGAGAGGTATTATTCTCCGAGTCACGGTCTTCGAAACATCCCGGATGCAGAGGATAGATCATCTGGGGGATACTTCCCATTATCAGGAGAAACGGCAGCCGGCAGTTTCCCGGTGAGTGGTTTCATCACTTCACCCCGTTCAATTTCCAGTCGTAATCTAGAAACTCGATGGAGACTGTTCCCTGGACAAGCTGGTCGATCTCCCCCTTCGCCACCCCGAGGCTCTCCACGTAAAGAGCGAGAAATTGCCGCAGGTTCTCCGCACCGCGCCAGCCCTGTTCGAAGTCTTCCCGGTACCACTTGAAAATACTCGAGATCTGCAGCTTGCCGTCACGGTAGCTGTTCCTCTGACTGTCCGAGAGAAACAAGACGGTCGCCTGATGCAGCTGCTCTTCGAGGATGTCACCGCGATAGGCCCGGTTACTCAGGGCCGGGCAACCGATACTGGCACAGTTGACCGCAAAATGGATGCGCGGCTCGGCATACCTTCCGGAACCTCTGATCAGGCCGTGTTCTATCTCATCGAGAGAGAGCGTTTCACCAAATAACGGGATAAACTGCTTTTTCCAGGGCGAACGGAACAGCGATCCCAGCTCTTTGATTGATTGGAGACCAGGAGAGCCGGTGAGGATCAGTTCCACCGTCCAAGCGTTATAGGCGTTGATCAGAAAGGCCAGTTGATCTTCCCTGCCCCAGCTGTCAAAACGGCTTTGCGGCACCTCGGCAAGCTCGTTGAGATAGGCGGTCAGCACCGAGCGCTGATCGGCCATCCCCTGATAGTCAACCTTGGTGACCCTGCCCTCGTCGAGCACCACCACGTGGGCAACCAGCAGTTCATCCCACCGGCTGTGGTCAAAGAGGGCGGCACCGGCAGAACCGCTGGGCACCATTACCAATACCAAGAAAAATATGGCAGAACGGATCATCATCAACCCCTCCTCCAGGTATGGAATTTTTCCACCCAGCGCAGCAGCTTTTGCGGGGCATGATCCCGTTTCCACTGCCCGGCGGCATACTTGTTGGCCTCTGCCAGGGTGGGGTAGGTATGGATGGTCGAGAGGATCTTATTCAGGCCAAGGCGGTGTTTCATCGCCAGGACGAATTCGGCGAGCAGATCCCCGGCATGTTCGCTGACTATGGTCACGCCGAGAATGCGGTCCTTGCCGGGAACCGTGAGAACCTTGATAAAACCTCGAGTCGCACTGTCGGCGATGGCCCGGTCGAGGTCCTCAAGGTCGTAACGGGTCACCTCAAAGGCGATCCCCTTTTCCCTGGCCTCCTGCTCATTGAGGCCGACCCGGGCCACCTCCGGATCAATAAAGGTGGTCCAGGGGATCACCGAGTAGTCCACCCGGAATTTCTTGAAGTCACCGAAAAGGGCATTTACCGCGGCGTACCAGGCTTGATGGCTGGCTGTGTGGGTAAACTGATAGGGGCCGGCGACATCGCCTGCGGCAAAGATATTGGGATAGAGGGTCTCAAGATACTCATTGGTGACCACGGTACGCTCGGTGGGGATACCAAGTTTTTCCAGGCCATATCCGGTCAGTCGGGCAACCCGGCCGACCGCGCAGATCAGCGCGTCAAATACTAGCCGCTCTTCATGCCCCTGGTTCTCCACCACGAGGAACGTGTTCTCCCCCTCGCGTTCGCAGCGCAATGCCTTATGGCCGGTGAGAAGATGCACCCCGTCACGCACCAGAGATGCCGCGGCCAGGGCGGAAACCTCCTCATCCTCACGGCCGAGAATCCTTGGCCCCTTCTCCACCTGCCACACTTCAGAGCCCAGTCTGGCAAAGGCCTGGGACAGCTCACAGCCGATCGGCCCGCCACCAAGCACCACCAACCGGCGCGGGGCTTCATCCCGCGAGGCAAAATCGAGCCACAGGGTATCGCTGGTGAGATAGCCGACCTCGTCAAGCCCGGGAAGAGGCGGGACAAAGGGGCGGGCGCCGGCGGCAATGACAATGGCCCGGGCGGTCAGTCGGGTTATCCGCCCGTCACTGCTCTCGATCTCCACCGTCCAGGGATCAACCAGCCTGGCATATCCGGCGAGAACTTCAACCCCAAGGCTGGTATAGCGTTCGACACTGTCATGGGGCTCAACCGTAGTAATCACCCGCTGCACCCGGGCCATCACCTCGCGAAAGCGAAAGCTGGGCTCAACCGATTCCAGGCCGTAGTCGTCGCCGTGGCGGATGCGATGGGCGAGTTTGGCACTTTTAATCAGCGCCTTGCTCGGCACACAACCATAATTGAGGCAGTCGCCGCCCATCTTCCCCGCTTCAACCAGGGTTACTCTGGCCTTTACCGCCGCGGCGATATAGGCGGTGACCAGCCCGGCAGCCCCAGCGCCGATAACGATCAGATTGCGGTCAAAACTGGCCGGCTTCGGCCATTGGCGATAGACCCGCCGCTTTTTCAACCAGCCGACCATTTTTTTCCCCAGCAGGGGAAAGAGTCCCAGGATGGCAAAGGAGAGCATCAGACCAGGTGAGAGAATCCCGGCGGTGCTGCTGATCTGAGCCAGCTGGGTCCCGGCATTGACATAGACAACCGTACCGGCAAACATCCCGAGCTGACTGACCCAGTAGAACGTCCGGGTAGCGATCGGGGTCAGCCCCATCAGCAGGTTGATCAGGAAAAAGGGGAAGATCGGCACCAGGCGGAGGGTAAAGAGATAGAAGGCCCCCTCCTGTTCAACCCCCCGATTGAGGGTCTGCAACCGGTCACCAAAACGGCTCTGCACACTGTCGCGGAGGATAAAACGGGCAACCAGGAAGGCTAAAGTAGCGCCGATCGACGAGGCAAAAGAGACGATCAGCACGCCCCAGAAGAGACCAAAAACCGCCCCGGCCGCAAGAGTAAGTACTGCCGCCCCGGGCAGCGACAGGGCGGTGGCGGCGACGTAGATGACGAAAAAACCCAGACCAACCAGCAGGGGGGCTCCATCACGCCACATCGCCACTTGGGCCTGGACGGCTTTGATGCCCTCCAGAGTCAGGTAGCGATCGAGTTCAAAAAACCAGAAAGCCGAGCCCACCGCGATAATGATCAGGATAATCAGATATTTTTTCATGATGGATTTCCTGCTGACATATTTCTCGCCGGTAACTTTTTTACATATTGACTGGTTATCGGCTCTCGTTGCGGCTACCCGGCTCTCCGCCTTATCAGCCGACCGGAGAGCCGTCCGGAAAAGGAGAAAAACACCAATATCCGTTGAACAATGCTAAGCAACGTGTAGTATTGTAGAACATATTAGCCATTTGGGAAGAGGAAGCAAAGCCGCACATCGCCCATCTCAGCCAGGCATCGTCGGCAGGGGTGGAAGCTCCGGATAAACAGGAGAGAACCATGTCAGACGCAGATATCGGATTGATCGGACTTGCGGTGATGGGCCAGAATCTGGCGTTGAACATCAACGACCATGGATTCAAGGTGGCGGTGTTTAACAGAACGACCGCAAAAGTTGATGAGTTCATGGCAGGCCCGGCGCGGGAAACCGGTATCGTCCCCGCCCACTCTCTGGCCGAACTGGTCACCAGCCTGAAAAGCCCGCGGCGGGTGATGCTCATGGTCAAGGCTGGACCTGTGGTTGACAGCTTTATCGAGTTGCTCCTGCCGCTTCTTGACCCGGGCGACATCATCATTGATGGCGGTAACTCCCTCTATAGCGACACCGACCGCCGGACCCGTGCACTGGCCAGCCAGGGGATTCTCTTTATCGGTACCGGCATTTCCGG
>JAZBOD010000126.1:0-4080 GCA_036350955.1 Desulforhopalus sp.
GCAAGAGGAAAATCCCCAACTGAGTTCCTGCCATTAGTACAGCGGTCGGCAGACTGACTAGTCTTGCCTCGAAGCTGCATCGCGAAAGGACCGGCAGGATGGAGAACAGGGCCCGAAGGGTTGCGGACAGGCCGGCTGGATAAGGGAATTTTTCTGGTACTATCCCCCGCCAACTACAGCGGGGATAAGTACCATCACGAAATTTTCCTCTTCAACAGCAAGAGGAAAATTTCTATGGTACTAAAAACCGTGATGTTTGTACGGATTCATCACCAGGGTCGGGCAGGGGGCTCTTTTCACCACCCGTTCGGCAACACTGCCAAGGAGGAGTTTTTCGATGCCCTTGGAGCCATGGGTACCGATGATAATCAGGTCTGCCTCCTTTTTCTCGGCAAAGTTGACAATTTCCTCGACGATTTCACCGACAATAAGTTCTGCCCCGCAACCACTGCAGTCGGCAATAAGTTTGCTGAGCAGCTCTTTGGACTGACTGTAGCGTTTGGCATTGAATTCCTCGATGGTCGTTGACCCGAGGATCATATCGCCCATTGCCCGAATCGGCTCGACGATGTGCAACACAGTCAGGTTTGCCGCAAGTTTTTCCGCCATGTGCGCTGCATAACTGATCACCTTCCCGGAATGTTCATCAAGGTCAACAGGTGCTACGATGTGCAAGGTTTTCATAGTTCCCTCCTTTTCTTGATGGAGAACAACGGGTAACCTCTTCCATGGGACAGCACTTTACCTGATTTCCCTCCGAAAACTACCGGGTTTCTCCGCTGTAGGGCGTACTCGGCTGAGGAGGAATCTGGCCTGTTCTCTTTGTATACCGGAAATACCCTCTCGAGGGAAGAGATAGTGCACGGCTGATACCAACGCCTCTACCAGCCGACCGTTTCCCAGAAGACCACCAGACCGGAAAAACCTTGCGCAAGGAGAGGGAAGAAGATAACCTGCCGGCGCAAATTTCTCGTTTTTCATAACCTTTGAGCCGGAAGCGGGCGACATCCTCTCCCCTGACAATTGTCCTCCGGCAAAACGCCAAATCTCCCGTCCAGCACACCGGCGGAACAGGCTTCAGGCCACAGTCTCAATGAACAGCCTGCTTCAAAAAATTGCCCAGCTCAATTCCACCCAGGAAGTGCTGTTTCTCTCCAGCCTCGGCGAACCTCTTTTTGTCGCCCCACAGCAGAGCCCGGCAGGACTTGAAAAAACTGTATCCCTGTGGAATGCCCTGATCGCCGACCTTAACAGGCCACTCAGCGGCGAATTTCTTTTTACCAATGGCCGGTACTGTCTGCAGTCAATCGGGATCGGTGAAGTGATTGTCGGCATGGGCAGCGATATCAACCTCAAATCGATCCGCACCGCCCTGGCCAACGCCCAGGAAAAGCTCGCCGACCGTCGACTCGGGAAGAGAGTTCTGCTGAAGATGTTTAGTCAAATCGACTACTCTCTCCTTCCCAACCTCATCAATGCCCTGACCCCCTTTGCAGATGCTGAAGTCGCCAGCAGTCTAGCTGGCCTGCTTGAGGAAGAGGCGAACTTTCCCGAACAGAATAAAGACAGATTGCTGCTGGCACTTACCAATGCCTTTGCCCACTGCCCGCCGGCACCGGCTGTCCCTGCTCTGCAGAATATTCAACGGATCTGCCACAACGACCACGGGGAAGCCCGGCGAGGCATCGACCTGGCGGTAAAAAATGCCCTGCGGCGCCTGGAGGCCCTCTATCCAGGTGCGGTTCAGGCCACCTTGCCTGAAACCAGCACCAGAGAGCAGACCGAACCTCTCCCGGAGGAGCAACGCATAGGAGAGCTCCTTGATCAACAGCGGACCAACGAGGCAACACAACTGATCATGCAAATGATCAGCGAATCCTCCCATGCCGGGCGGTTCCAGACCGCAGAAAGGCTGCGCGACTGGTTGCTGCGGGTAGACTCCGGTGCTCTCTCCGAGGTTATACGAGCAGCGGAAATCATTGACCAGGCGAAAAGTGCTGCCGTCGACCCCAAACACCTGGCCACCTGGCGGGAACTTACCGAGGCACTCTCCCAAGAGGAGTTTGTCGCCCTCTACCATGCAATGCGGCAAAAAGAGTATCCCGCCGGTGAGATTATCGCCAGACAGGGAGAACTCCTGCCGCTGCTGTTTTTTGTCAACCAGGGAAGGCTTGAACTCTACGCGGTCAGCCAGGGCCAGAAGGTGCCTCTCCAGTTTGCCGGCGCAGGTGATGTCGTCGGCCGGGAATCCTTCTTTGAATTTTCGGTCTGGACGGTGAATATGGTCAGCCTCGGCGCCCAGGTTGCCATCCTCTCCAGGAAGGATCTGGAGGAGTTCGAGGAGAGCCACCCTGCCCTGCACGGCAAGCTGTTCTCCTTTTGCAGCAAGTTCCTCTCAGCCAACAGCCTGTTCCGCAAAACCCGCAAAAACCGAAGGCAGTTTGAGCGTATCGCCCTTTCCGGCAATGCCGCAATCAAGCTGCTTGATTCAGCAGAGAAGGAGAATGGCATCAGCACCAGGGGAAGGCTGATCGATATTTCCCGCAAGGGTGTGGCGGTGGCTGTTCGCTTTCCCAGCAAAAAAGTCGCTGAGGAGTTTCTCAACCGGTGGGTAAATGTGGATATCCGTCCCGATAAAAAGCTCGACGGCCTGCATTGCCGTGGAAAAGTTGTCGCCCTGCGTTGCCAGGACTTTGTCGGCAACGACTACTCGATCCACATCGAACTAAGCGAAGAACTGAGCGACACTCTTTTTTCGCAGCTCACCAGCTGACCTCTCCAGTTGACTACGGCCTGCCTCTCCCCCTCAGGGCACCGATAACCCGGTCCCTGTCGCATTCCACGGCAAAGCGAACCTCAGCGGTTATCGCTTCAGGAAGAAGGAACCGGCCGCTTTCACCACTGTGCTGCAGACAGGCAATATCAAAATCACCCAATCCCCCAAGGCGGCCAAGCCTGGCAAGCAGGTCAAGGGTTGGTCCTGCCTCCTTGTCGATACGCAGTTCCTCAAGCCGGCAACCGCCCTTCATCAGCCGCTGTTCGAAAAGGGTTCTGAGTTCGGCCAGAGAGAGATCGTCCGCAGCAGCTGTGCCGTCCGGCATCCGCCGCTCCGGCACTGCATACTCTCCGCCCTGATCACCGGTTTCCAGTTCGATCTCCTCCAGCAGAGCCGATATGGCCTCTTCTCCTGGCAGGGCATCCTCGGCCTCATCCCTCATTCCTGCAGCCTTCATGATGATCGGCTGCAGTTCGGAACCGATGACGTTTTCCCGCGGGGAGCAGCTGTTGCGCAAAAAAATCGTCACCCGTTCCCAGGTAAAGACCCGATAGGCAGCCTCAATCCCGCGCAGGGCGCCAATCCGAGCATCAACCAGTTGACCGTCGATGAAATAGAGAATCCCCCCCTGCGTCGACCTCTCGTCGAGAACCCGTATCGTGCAGGTTTTTCCGTCCATCTCCATCAATTGCAAAAATATCGCCGGGGAAACATCATGAAGGGTCCCACCCGTCGCCTCCTTTTTCAGCACTGTGGAAATCAGCGAAGATAACTGCTCTTTCTCAAAAGGTTTGGTGAGGTGGGCGACAACGTTACCGGCGGAAGTATACTCTCCCAAATGGTCCGCCTCCATCGCCGAGATACTCACCACGGGAATATCTGGAAAGTTCTCGCGAAGATGCGTCAGGAGGCTCATGCCATCCATCCGTGGCATGACCAGATCAAGCACAACCAGAGAAAATGCCGATTTTTCAAGCATCTTTACCGCGGCAAAACCATCACCGACCATCACCACCGTGAAGGACTCAGCAAATCCGGCAAAATGCCTCTGCAGCAGATGGCGCAGTACCTGGTCATCATCGACAAAAAGGATCCTTTGTTTCATCCGGCTATCCCGTTTTTCTGATTTTCGGCCAATTCCACCTGCGGCAGACTACCCAGTTTTCCTCAAATCGGCCAAGCTTTTTTCTCTCCATCATAACCCCAACCACGCATGAAAATACTCCTCAGGTTGAACCAAAACAGCCTGTAAGAGAAGCCGGCAGATTTCCTGGGCTTACTGGTAGGTGCGTGGTGCCCACCCA
>JAZBOD010000127.1:0-2008 GCA_036350955.1 Desulforhopalus sp.
CCAGTGGTCACCCGGGAAACCGATGACCTCTATACCCTGTTGCGTAACACCGCCCATTTCTTTCGGGTTCTCGGCAAAGAGAACATGTTCATCCTCAAGGGTATTCTCGACCGGGAGAGAGAATCACTGGAAATTCTGTTAAAGACCTTTTACGCCTTGACTTATCACCCTCAAGCCCTGCAGGAGGAGTACAACCTCGACCTGAACCTGGACAGCCTCTACGATTATGGCGCCTTCTTTTTGCATACCATGGGGGGAAGACTCTATCTGTTCCGCCGGGACTCCACCTCGCGAATGGCGGTGAGCTACTATGCCATCCAGGTTGTTGACCGGGCCAACATGAGCGGTGAAGGCCGGCACGGTATCGATCTGGTGCCATCCATTGATGCCCTCATCGAAGAGATGGAAAACGGCGGTAAACTGCTCACTTTTCGCGACGAGTACCTTGACAGTCTCTACGATTTAAAGGAAAAATATGAGAACAGGTACTCGTCGACGCATTAAGAGCACCTTTTCACCGTGATCAATCATGGAACAGATGGCCATTCAGCAGATCGCCGGCGCCCAGGTAGCAAAAGCGCTGACATCTCCGGACAGAGGAACCGCAGAACCAGGCACTGGGAATGCAGCCTCCTCTGGTCCAGCTAGCGTGGTCCGCCTTTCCGATGCTGGGCGGGAAAAGGCCGGCAGGATGGCAGGAGCCGGAGCCACCAACCAACAGCTCGCCCCCCGGGAGTTGGAGCAGCTGCAGCAACTGCGACAAAGAGACCGTGAAGTCCGGGCCCACGAACAGGCCCATGTGGCGGTTGCCGGCCACTATGCCCGAGGAGGTCCCAGCTATACCCTGCAAAAAGGACCGGACGGCAACTCCTATGCCGTCGGCGGCAAGGTTAACGTCGATCTGAGCCGGGAAAACACCCCGCAAGCAACGCTTACCAAGATGCAAACCATCAAGCGGGCGGCACTGGCACCGGCTAACCCCTCCCCGGCCGATCGGCAGGTTGCCTCCCGGGCTACCCAGGAGATCACCCGCGCTCAACGAGAAGTGGCCATGGAACGTCAGGCCGAACTTCTCGAGACGAGTTTCAGGGGAGGGGTAGACACCCCACCGGCTTTGGTCAATAAAGCCATTCCTGCCAGCGGTCCCGGAAGTGCCATCCTCCAGGACAGGCTCGCCGTTTATGCCAATATAGCCGGTGAGTAAGCCCCGCTCCACAAATAATTGTGCCAGACTATGCCTATTGCCATATCCGACTATAATCAGCAGCTGATCAGTTTTCTGAACAGTTCGTCGACCCCGTTCCACGCGGTGGAAGAGATGGGCCGCTTTTTTGCCGCCCAGGGCTTTCAATACCTCCCGGAAAATATGCCGTGGCACGTGACCGCCGGGAAATCGTACTGGACCTGCCGGGAAAAGAGCGCACTGATCGCCTTTACCCTGGCCGGATCAACCAAGGCCGACAGCGGCTTTCGTTTTCTGGCCGCCCACACCGACAGCCCCTGCCTGCAGATCAAACCTCGCCCGGAGGCGTTCAACAACGGGTTTTACCAGTTGGGAGTGGAACTCTACGGCGGCCCGTTGCTCAACCCCTGGTTTGACCGGGATCTCTCTTTGGCCGGCCGGGTCTGTGGCCAAACCGCAGAGGGTAAGCTGACCGTTCTGCTTATCGACTTCCGCCGCCCGCTGTTGACCATTCCCAGTGTCGCCATCCATTTCGACCGGGAAGCCAACTCCGGCAGGCCGATTAACCAACAGCAACATCTGCCACCGATCCTCGGACTTTCGCCGGACGAACAAGCGTCAAGTTTTTCCACCCTGCTCCTCGCCCGGGCCAAAGAACAGCATCCGGCGATGGAACTCAGCGAAATCCTCGCCTACGACATCTTCTGCTACGACAGTCAGCCGGCCTCAATCAGTGGGCTAAACGGAGAGTTCCTCTGCTCGGCAAGACTGGACAACCTGCTCAGCTGCCATGCCGGAATGCGGGCAATAGCCGATGCCGGCAAC
>JAZBOD010000128.1:0-10045 GCA_036350955.1 Desulforhopalus sp.
AACTGTGTCCGGCAACGGCAAAAATCTCCTTTTCCAGAGTGGCCAGTTTCTCGGAAAACTCCTTTTTCAGCCCGGCCAGCACCCCGGTGTCGATACAGATCCCGGTCGACTCCATCTCCGCGAGGATTGCGACAATCGGCATCTCGACCTGAAAGAAGAGCTCCTCCAGCCCATTTTCCGCAAGTTTTGGGGCAAATTCCTGCCAGAGGAACAGGGTGGCATAGACGTCCTCACAGCTATAGCGTCCGGCAGCATCCGGTGCAACCCGGGCAAAACAGCCATCGGTGGTATCATCGCCAACCAGTTCGGCAAAGGAGATGAGCCGCAGGCCACGTTCGCGGCAGAGAGCATCAAGCCCGAGGGACCGGCTGCCGCTCTCGGTGAGGTAGGCGGCAATCATCGTGTCAACCAACTGACCAAGCGGTTTGATACCCCACTGCTGCTGTAAAACGGTCAGATCATACTTCAGATTGTGCCCCACCTTGGTAAGGGCGGGGGAGAGAAAAAGGGGACGCAGGGCGGCCAGAACTTCCTTTTCCGGCAATTGCCCTGCCACCAGCTGACCGGCAGGGTCACGGTGACCAAAGGGGATATACCAGGCCCGGGAGAGATCGGTACAGAGCGACACCCCGACCAGTTCAGCATGGCGGGCATTGAGCGAAGTGGTCTCGGTATCGAAAGCCATGGTTTCGGCGGCGCTCAATACGGCAACCACCTCACTCAACTCCGAATGGCTGGTTACCGTGCAAAAACCGCTGTCCGGCACCGCTTTGCTGCTTTCGAGCCCTTTAAGCAGATTGCTGAATTCCAGCTCCCGATAGATCTCAGCCAAGCGATCCGGGTCAGCCGGCTGGCAGCTGTAGCTCTCCAGGCTCCGGGGGATCTCCACGTCGGTCTTCAGTTGTATCAGCTGGCGGGAGAGAAAGGCCAGATCACGACTCTCAACCAGACGCTGCATGATCTTGGCTTTCTGGTCAGGACCGATTGTCGCATAGAGGTTCTCCAGGGTGCCGTATTCACCGATAAGCTTCGCCGCGGTTTTCAGACCAATGCCCGGGACGCCGGGAATATTGTCGGCACTGTCGCCAATCAAAGCGAACAGATCGAGGAGCCGCTCCGGGGGCACCCCGTATTTGCTGAGTACCGCCTGGCGATCCATCACCTTATCCTGCATCGGATCCCACATCTGCACCGAGTCATCGACCAGCTGCAGAAGGTCCTTATCCCCGGAGACCAGGACGATCCGGTGACCCAGGGCGGTGAAATTATTGACGGCACTAGCGAGAATGTCATCCGCCTCGACCCCTGGCTGTTCAAGCAGGCGAATCTGTGCAGCCTGGATAAATTTTTTGATATAGGGCAGCTGCGGGCTGAGATCTTCCGGCATCGGCGGACGATTGGCCTTGTACCGGTCATACAGCGCATGGCGAAACACCGGTCCACGGCTGTCAAAGGCCACGGCGAGAAAACGCGGGTTTTTCTCTCTGAGCAGCCGGTTGATCATGTTGACAAAGCCGAGAACGGCGTTGGTCGGCAGACCATGGCTGTTGGACAACGGCGCGATAGCGTGATAGGCCCGGTAAATGTAGGCGCTGCCATCGACGAGGTAGATTTCCTGTTGCATGCCCGGCTACTCCACAAAGAGAGAGTTTACAGCTTCCCACCGGTAAAGGAATTTTTCCGGCCGGTTACCTGATTGGAGGAGGATGGTTGAGTATAGCTGTTTTTGCGCGATTTGCCCAAGCAATCGATATCGGTCGCCGTTACCTGCTCCCCATAAAAAAAGGCCCCGGGTGCTGCCCGGAGCCCAACATGCCAATTACCGGATAGCAGTCCGTCAGCCGGCGGCACGCACCCATGATGCCTGGGGTCCGTTATCGCCAATGGTTTCACCGAAAATGACACTGTCCCCTTCGGTCAACTGATCCATGTTGAGATTTTTCAGGGAATTTTCGTGAAAATAGATATCCCGCTGGTCGGCGGAAGTGATAAAGCCGTATGACTCATGGGGGGAAAGTTTACGGATAACCCCTGTCCCGTCGGTTGATTCCACTCCGGCGGGTGACTTTTTGCTCTTGCGTTTCTTTCTTTGAATCTCTTTGAGCTGCAGGGCAAGGACATCAAAGGACTCGGTCAGGGCGGCGCGAACCGTCTCAGCACTTCGTGTGACAACGACCGTGTCGTTGGGTACGGTCGCCACCAGCTTGATCTCAAACCCTCCCTCCTTGTATTGGGTAGTGGCTTCAATGCTGACGCGTAAATGCAGGACAAAATTGGCATAATGCCGAATGAGCTTTTCCTGCTCCTCGGCAATTTTCGTCTGCCACCCCTTACGCAACTCAACATTTCGGGCTTCGATCTTCAATTCCATATGGTCCCTCCGTCTCTGATTCAAACAGCGGACACCCCGCCTGTCATCCAATGCGCTCCAGGCGCATCCCTCACAGCCTGCGTTCTCCCGAATATCTCTTTCTTGCAGAGAAATACAGCCTGTCTTTCTCTATTATATTTCCCTACGACAGGGAATCAAGCCCGGAGTCAGCAATACCGATAAATATCAGGGGTATCTAACTCTTTTGTCGCTCCCTGGTGGAGAATAGTGGCCTTAACGAAGATTTCCAGGTAAAATAACAGGCTGCCAGCAACTCCACCAACCAGCCACTCTCTTTTCCTCGGCGAGGATCACATTGGCCACAGACAACAAAGGGGTAATCCTCTGCAACATGGGTGGGCCGAATACCCTTGACGACGTCCACCCCTTTCTGTTCAACCTCTTTTCCGACCGGGAGATCATCCGCCTTGGCCCGCCCTTCATGCAGAAGTTTCTCGCCTCTCTCATCGCCCGGCGACGGGCCCCGAAGAGCCGAAAAATCTACGCCCAGATCGGTGGCGGCTCGCCCCTGAAAGCAATCACCACCAGGCAGGCTCTGGCTCTCGAACAGGCACTGGCCGGCGATGGTCAGTACCGTGTCGCCATCGCCATGCGCTACTGGCCGCCCTATGCTGCCGAAGCGATCAGCGGCCTGATGCGGCAGGGGGTCGGTCATCTCACCCTGCTCACCCTCTATCCACACTACTCCAAAGCAACCACCGGCTCTTCCTTTGCTGAAATTGAGCGCTGCCTGGACAGACTGGCCCCCGATATTCCCAGGACAGCCATCCCCTCTTGGCCCGTCCAGCCGCAATATGTTCAGGCCCTGGCCGGCAATATCCTCGATGGCCTGCGCAGCTTCGCCGGAGAAGAGACCGTGGTGGTTTACAGTGCCCACAGCCTGCCCACCTCATTTATCAAAGATGGCGACCCTTACGTTGTCCATCTTGAGCAGACTATTGCCGCCGTGGAGATATTGACCGGCTTGCCCGGCCGTCTCTGCTACCAGAGCCGAAGCGGCCCGGTCGAGTGGCTTGCGCCGTCAACGCCTGAGATGCTCAAACAGCTCGCCGCTGAGGGGTGCCGCAATATCCTGATGGTGCCGCTCAGCTTTGTTTCCGACCACATCGAGACCCTCTACGAAATCGCCATTCTCTACCGCCAGCAGGCAAGCGAACTGGGCATGCGCCTGGAACCGTGCCGTTCACTGAACACCGATCCGCTGTTCATCGATGGCCTGCGGCAGCTGGTGCTCGAACAGCTCGATTTTCCGCCCGAAAACGACTCAGGAGACCGAGGTTTGAAAGCGCCGCATCCGCACATTCATTAAAATCCCCAGGCCAAGCATGGTGGTGAGCAGGGACGATCCGCCATAGGAGACCAGAGGCAGAGGGATGCCGACCACCGGAAGTAGGCCCATGATCATGAAGAGGTTGATCACCGCCTGCCAGAAGATCAGGGTTATCACGCCAAAGGCGAGGAGAACACCGAACCGGTCCCGGGCAAACATCGCCACATAAAGTCCCCAGAGGAGAAGGAGAAAGTAGCTGGCCAGGAAAAAGACACTGCCAAAAAAACCCCACTCTTCACTCCACACCGCAAAAGCAAAGTCAGTGTGCCGTTCGGGGAGAAAGTGGAGATGTCCCTGGGTACCCTCCAGATAACCCTTGCCGAATTTTCCGCCGCTCCCCACCGCGATCTTTGACTGCAGAACCTGATAGCCGTGGCCCATCGGATCCTTTTCCGGGTTCAGGAAAGTGGCGATACGCTGTTTCTGGTAAGGTTTGAGCAGGTTTTCCCAGGCAAAAAAGCCAAGACCACCGCCAAGGCTAGCCATAATCGCATATGCCGATATCCGCAAGCGGACGAACACCGTCATCGAGACAAAGATTATCCCCAGCATTAATGCTGTCCCCAGATCGGGCTGGAGCATGATCAGCACAAAAGGCAGAGCGGTGAGAACTACCGGGACGACCAGGTCTTTGATGCCATAACCATCGACCATCTCCTTGCGGGAATAGTAACTGGCCAACGCGATCACCAGCATCAGCTTTGCCGGTTCGGAGGGTTGCAGTTTGAAAAAGCCGAGATTGATCCAACGCTGGGCCCCCCCGGCTCGGTCACCGGCGAACATCGCAATCAGCAGCAGAACGATCACTGTGCCATAGAGGGCGTAGTTCCAGGAGTGCAATTCCCGGTAATCAAAACTGATGACGAAGATAAAAGCGGCAAAGCCCAGCAGGAAAAAATACCCCTGCCTAACATAGGGGGCCGCGCCACCGCCTTTGATTGGAAAAGATGCGCTGTAGAGGTTGAAAAAGGCCATGGCGCAGACCAGGAAGATCAACAGCATGAGGATCATGTCAAAATGTTCAAACAGCCTTCGGTCAATGCGGATCATCACCTTCTCTCCAGCGTCCTGCTCTCTCTTGGGCTCGTATAATTCTCCTGGCTGGCCTGATTCAACCGGTCGCTGAAATACTCATTGAGCACCGCCCGAGCAATGGGACCGGCCCCCGATCCGCCGTGCAGGCCGTGCTCAACCAGGACCGTCACGGCAATCTCCGGATCCTCGACCGGGGCGAAACAGGTAAACCAGGCGTGGTCTCTGAATTGATAGGGAATATCTTCTTCCTTGAGATGTTTGTACTGGGCCAGCCTCACCACCTGGGCGGTACCTGTTTTCCCGGCGATCCGCAGCCCGTCAATCGCCACCCGACGGGCAGTGCCCCGTTTGCCGTGGACTACCTCCTCCATGCCGCTCTTGATCAACTGGAAATAGCGATCCATCCCGGTCAGTTCGTTGAGCAGATCCGGTTGAAAACTCTCGACCACCTGTCCCTCAGGGTCGATGACCTGTTCGACAATCTGTGGCCGATAGAGCTTGCCGCCATTAGCCAGGGTTGCCGTCATCACCGCAACCTGCAGGGGGGTGGTAAGGTTGAATCCCTGGCCGATAGCCACCGAGAGAGTCTCACCGTCCTGCCATTTGGCGTTCCGGTTTTTCTCCTTCCAACTTTTGGTCGGGGTCAGGCCTGACTTTTCGTACTCCATATCCACCCCGGTTTTATTCCCCAGGCCAAGTTTTTGCGCGTACTCGGCCAGCGCATCGACGCCAACGCGATGGCCGACCTGATAAAAGTAGACATCGCAGGATTCGGCGATTGCCTTGTGCAAATCGACCTGACCGTGGCCACCGCGCTTCCAGCAGCGATAGGTCCGGTTGCCGAAGCGGTAGTAGCCGGGGCAGTTGACCACGGTATCCTCATCGATGACCCCTTTGCGCAGACCGGTCAATGCGGTAACCATCTTATATACTGAACCTGGAGGATAGGCAGCCTGGGCTACCTTATTGATCAGCGGGTGACGTGGGTTATCGAGCAACTCTTTCCATTTTACCGAGGAGATCCCTCCGACAAAATCCTGTATATGAATCGGCGGAGTTGAGGCGGCCACCAGCAACCTGCCGGTTTTAACCTCCATGGCAACTACCGCTCCTGCCTTGTCCCCTGCCAGCATATGGCTTTCGGCGATCTGCTGCAGATCGACATCAAGGGTCAGGCGAATTTCCCGACCAGGTAGCGGCTCAATCGATTTAAGCAGCTTCTGTTCAAAACCTTTGACATTGACTTCCGAGTAGCGCTGCCCCTTCTCGCCGCGCAGGTCCTCCTCACGCAGCTTTTCCAGGCCCATTTTGCCGATGATGTCGCCACCGCGATATATATCCCGATCCGACCTGTCCAGTTCTTCCCGGGATATAGAGCCGAGATAGCCGAGGATATTTGCGGCAAGATCTTCGTAGTGGTAGACCCGGACCGGCTGTACCTCGATGCGGATACCTGAGAACTCCTGATTATGGTTTTCAAGATAGGCCAGGGTCCGCCAGTCAATATCCTCCTTCAGGCGTACCGGCAGATACCGCGGTGCACCGGCAGCTTCGCGCACCTTTTCCCAAAGGGCGGCAACATCCATCTCCAGTACCGGGGCAATCCTTCTCAGGACATCGCCGAGGTCGTGGGAATCTTCCTGGACCAGGACCACATTAAAGGCCGGCCGGTTGGTGACAATCTCCCGGCCGAAGCGGTCGAGAATATGGCCTCGCGGCGGGGCGACTTCCATGATTCTCACCCGATTTCCATAAGCCCGTTTCTCGTACTCTCCCCCTTGAGTTATCTGCAAAAACCACAGCCTTGACACCACCAGGGCAAAAAAGAACAGCACCAGCACGGCAACGCTGATCAAGCGCTTTTTCAGACTGTCGAGGGCGCCCTCGTCCCGCTCTTCGATAGCCTCAATGGTTTTAAACGAAGTTTTCATCCCGCTTGACTGCTTTTGGAAATCACGCCACCGGCTGACGCCGGTGGACTTTTGCCTTGGGGCGGCGTCTGCGCAAATACTCGTACAGGCTGTTAAAAAGGAGAAAAAACGGGATGGTGGCAACGACCATCAGCAGGGTCAACCGCAAGGTCTGCCCCCAGGACCATTCTGGGAGCATCTCCGGCAAAAACAGCATGTACAGGAGATAGAATACCAGTTGAGTGGCAAAATAGCTCACCCCGACCAGGGGGATCTGGTAGGTCGACTCCTTAATCGGACTCTTTTGGGTCAGGGTCTTCAGGGCCGCAAAGGTCAACAGACAGATCAGCGGATAGACTCCAAGATGGACAGCCGCCACCACATCAACGATTCAGCCCAGGGAAAAGACCAGCAGAATTCCGGGAATCCAGGCGAAGCGGTAGGCGGCAAAGGCCACCAGGATGAAGATAAAATCGGGCCGGCCGAACCACTGCGGGAAAAAGGGTACCAGGGTGGTCTGGGCAATAATCAGCAAGATCCCGACCAGCCAGAATACACCGACCAGAATCATCGCCCGGCCCCACCACTTTGCTGATTGACGATGTTCTGTATTTTCCGTCGGTCGGTGGGATCGATAAAGACCACTTCCAGCTTTTGAAAGTCAACATACGGTTCGACTTCGATCTCCTGAAACATCCCACGCTGCCGTTTATGGATCTTCAGCACCCGACCTACGGGAATCCCGGCAGGGAAGACTCCGCCGATTCCGGCGGTGACAATCTGATCGCCCACCTCGACATCGGCGTTTTTCAGTACATAATGGAGGACATAGCCCTTTTCACCGGCCCCTTTGAGTATGCCCCGAGTACGGTTTTTCTGGATCATCGCATCGATCGCACTGCTTGGCGCATTGGCCAGCAATACCTTGGCGTAATGTTCTCCGCTGTGGATAATCTGCCCGACCACCCCACCGGGAGCGAGAACGATCATCCCCTCGAGAACATCATCTTTTCGCCCACGATCGACAACCACGGTCTGGTACCAGTACGTCGGTTCCTTGCCAACCACCCGTGCAGCGAGGGGCTCAAAACTGAGCTGTTCCTTGAAGGCAAGCAGTTCCTCGAGATGCAGATAGGTGCTGTAGCCCTCTCGGTACTTACCAAGTTCGGCCAGGTATTTGACCACCTGAGCCTGGAGCCTTTTGTTTTCGGCGCGGACATTCCAGAGAGCGATATAGTCATCTCTGAGTGCGGCAACGCCGCTCAAACTGCGGGTTACCGCCTTTTGCAAAGGCCCGATGAAGTCGAGAGTCAGTTGGTGGGGCGTGCCAAATCGCCCTCCGAGCATCGAGGCGAAGAGCAGCAGACCGACCACAAGCAGCACACTGACCAGAAGCAGGACCCGAACAGTGGCGAGGATTGACCGCTCCTGTATAGCTTTGCTTTTCTTTTTCACAACTCACAACGGTCCAAGGTAAAGATACCAACCCTTGGCGGAGGACTCTCAAAAGAACATGGGTAGGCGCCGGGGATGAAACTCAATCGATAGTTACCTCGCGGAGGATATCGAGGTTGTCGAGGGCCTTACCTGAACCGATGACCACTGACGAGAGAGGATCTTCGGCAACGATAATCGGCATGCCGGTCGCCTCTTTCAGGCATCTATCGAGATTTTTCAACAGCGCACCGCCGCCGGTAAGCACAATCCCGTTATCAACAATGTCCGCCGCCAGTTCCGGTGGAGTCACTTCAAGGGCAACCCGCACCGCCTCGACAATCACATCAACCTGCTCGGCGATGGCCGACTGGATTTCGTCGGCGCTGATCTGCAGGGTCTTCGGCACGCCGGAAACCAGATCCCGCCCTTTGATGTCCATTGTCTCGTAGGGTTCTTCCGGAAGAACGTTGCCGATTGTGGTTTTAATCAGCTCAGCGGTCCGCTCACCAATGGCGAGATTGTGCTTTCGTTTGATATACTGGAGGATCGCTTCATCCATCTTGTCGCCCGCTACCCGCACTGACTTGGCGTAGACGATTCCCGCCAGGGAGATAACCGCCACTTCGGTGGTCCCCCCGCCGATATCAATAATCATATTGGCCGTGGGTTCGGTTATCGGCAGACCGGCACCAATCGCCGCAGCCATCGGCTCTTCGATAAGATATACTTCCCGGGCGCCGGCGGAAACCGCTGATTCTTTGACCGCCCTTTTCTCCACCTGGGTTATCCCGGAGGGGACCGAGATCATAATTCGCGGATGAACCAGAGTTCGCCGATTATGTACCTTTTTGATAAAATAGCGGAGCATCGCTTCGGTGACCTCAAAGTCAGCGATTACCCCGTCTTTGATCGGCCGGATGGCGACGATATTGCCCGGAGTCTTGCCGAGCATCAATTTGGCTTCCTGCCCTACAGCCAGCACCTTGCTCATTCTCCCGTCCTGCCGCACGGCGACGACAGAGGGTTCACGCAGGACTATGCCCTTACCCTTCACGTAGAGCACGGTATTGGCAGTGCCGAGGTCAATGGCGAGATCGTTCGACAGCCAGCCAAACAGAAAATTAAATGGTGAATACATGGATTATCCTATGGTAAAAAGGCATCCCGCAGCGCCTGGCATTGTCCCAGTTTCACCGCCGGTGATGAGGTGGTCGAATTCTCAAAAGTTCGCGACTTTTCTTGGAAGAATACTTGTGTCCCACGAAACAGGGAAGCATACCAAATCTCATTTTTAAAGACAACAACTATGCTTGGCTGGAAAAAGAGAATGGGCGATTTTCTGTTGACACGAAAAATAAAGCCTGTTATTGATAGCCGCAGTTTTTTGGCTACAAAAAATCTTCAGGGGCTATAGCTCAGCTGGGAGAGCGCTTGACTGGCAGTCAAGAGGTCGTCGGTTCGATCCCGACTAGCTCCACCAAAAGACCATCCGAAGCCGTCCAACAAGGTTCACAAAACCCGCATCCTGCAAAGGATTGCGGGTTTTTTGTTGTCTTATAGTGTCCAGCAAGATAGGCTAATATCTGTGAACTTTAGGGGTATTTTTAGGGGTACGGCGGTGTACCCCCAACACCAGTACCCCCAAAACATAGGGACAGCTCGTTATGCCGAGGCAAACTGTACCATTGACGGATATCAAGGTCAGAAACGCGAAGTATATTCCCGGGAAAAACAAACTTTTTGATGGCGGTGGCCTCTTCCTGTTGGTCAAACCAACCGGATCAAAACTTTGGCGAATAAAATACCGTTTTGGGGGTACAGAAAAACTCCTCTCCTTTGGCATATACCCCCCGAACGACACTCACTGAAGCCCGCCAGAAACGAGCAGAAGCTCGGGTTCTTCTCGCCAAGGAGATCGACCCAGGTGATGCAAAAAAAGCA
>JAZBOD010000129.1:0-5347 GCA_036350955.1 Desulforhopalus sp.
AATCAACCGGTACGCCCCTTCTATGATTGGCAGATCATGGGTGGCAATCGCCGGATACATCTCATTTTGGAACATAAATTCTATATCTTCGAGAAAATGCTGGTTAATCTCCTCATACTTCTTGTAGGCAATTCTCTCGGATTCGATATAAATCCCCTTGCACAGGCGGAGGTTGAGCGGATGCTGCTGTGTGTGTATATCTCGCAATGACTCGATATCTTTTAATGTTCTTTTAAGATAGGCCTGTAAAACCAACCCAACATTGGCAGGAAACTCCTGATGAAGTTTGCGGAAGAGTTCAATTTCCAGATCGGTGCAAGGAGAATCCTCCATATCAATGCGGACAAAATTGTGCCGGGATGCCGCCGCGGCAACAACCTCTCGAATATGCCGGTAGGCAACGTCCTTGTCGATCAGCAAACCGAAAAATGTCGGCTTCAAAGAGTAATTCCCTTTAACTCCAGCTGCTTCCGCCGCCTCAATGACCTCAAGGTACTCTTCTTTGTTAGCCTGTGCCTCGGTTAGACTGGTGATAAATTCGCCAAGAACGTCTATTGTGGTTAAAATACCCGCGTCGTTTAGTTTTTTCGCATTAACAATTGCCTCGGCGAGGGTCTCCCCGGCGATGTACTCTTTGGAGAACATCCACACCAGTTTTTTGGGCATATAGGGCAAAATTCCGGCGATCATTCTATTAAACATGGCACCCCCTGCTGAAATTACCGAGCTCCTCACAATGGAGAATGATTTTTCCTGTACAACCGTGGATAATAAATTGTATACAATATCTGTACACAAAAAAGAGTACGGCATTGTTGCCAGGACTGTCAACAGTTTTTCTTTACGTCCCTGAGGTGGGCTGTACCGGCCAAGACATCCACCCCTTCACCGGCCCCGCCAATTATTGGTGATGTCTGGCTACCGCTTTCAGTCACTACCGGAGGGGCATCACCTCATTACATGATAACAATCGAGCCCGACGAAAAACAGCAATGAAACAAAAAGAAAAGCTCAATTCAGAAGATACCGTCTACCGGCGACTGAAAATGGCCATCCGGAAGAGATACATCAAACAGGGGAGCAAACTGGTGGAGATTGTCTTGGCCCAGCAACTTGGCGTGAGCCGCACCCCGGTCCGCAGCGCCATTAAAAAACTTGAGGCCGACGGGCTGGTAAACAGTATTCCCAACCGAGGAGCCTTTGTCATCACCCCGACCAGGCGAGAGATCAAAGAGACGTTCCTGGTTCGTGCCCAACTGGAAATGATGGCCACCCGTTTGGCGACCACCAAGGCCAAACAATCCGATATTACACGGTTACGTGAACTCCTTGCCATGGAGTCCCAGGTGTTTGACCAAAGCGATCTGGACGATTACTATTCCGTCAACGACAACCTCCACCTGAAAATCGCCGAGCTTTCCGGCAACAGGGTTCTGGTTGGCTACATCCGTGATCTTCTCGACCGAACCCGGATCTATTTAATCCTCTACGACCCCTTCTATAAGCTGGAGTACACTCCGACCGCAGAACACCAGGCGATTATTGACGCCATCGCCGCAGGCGATGCTGATCAAGCCTGCAGTGCCGTTCAGATACACATAAACAGCTCAATCAATGGGTTAGACAGCGCCGGTCAACTTCCGGAAGACTACCTTTTTATCTGATCGCTCCGCTCAGGAGAGAGCGTACCGATTCACACCAGTTCGGCCATAATCTGGTTGGAGAGGGGTCGGCCCTTATCGGTAATCAGCAGACGGTCCCCGGCCAGGGCGAGAAAACCCCCGGTAATTAATCGGGCAAGAGTGCTGCCATAATATTCTAAAGGATCGAGGCCATATCTTTTGCTCAACCGTTGTCGTTCGATCCCTTCCACCAGACGGAGGCCGACGATAACCGTCTCCCTGAAGGAAGTCTCCCTGCTCAGTTCTTCCCGGTCCTCAACTACCGTCTTCCCGCGGCCAATCCGCCGGATATACTCCTCTGGATCAGCCAGACGTCTCTCCCGTACGCCGTTATGATAACTCACCGCAGCGGCCCCGGCGGCAAAACAGTCCCCATTGAACCAGTAATTGAGGTTGTGACGGCAACGTCTTCCCGGAAGGGCATAGTTGGCAATTTCGTATTGGCCCAAACCGGCAATGGTGGTGTTCAGCCGGGTGATGGCATCCATTTCAAGGATCTCTTCCTCCTCCGGCAGCTTGACCGTTGAATCCCGGAGATGGCAGTGCAGTGGCGTTCCTGGTTCAACCGTCAACTGATACAAAGAGCAGTGATCCGGGGCAAGAGAGAGGGCATGACCAAGACTGACAGCCCAGGTTTCCGGAGTCTGGCCAGGGATACCATACATCAGGTCAATATTAATATTAACAAAGCCAGCAGCTCTTGCTGCCCGGAATGCTGCCAGAGCCTGGTCGACAGTATGGCTGCGACCAAGCGCTGCCAGTTCAGGCTGCACCAGGGTCTGCATCCCCAGGGAGAGTCTGGTGACCCCTGCGGCCAGCAAAGCCTCAAGATAAGGTTGATCAACTGTCCCCGGGTTAGCCTCGACAGTGATTTCTGCGCCGCACTCAACCGGAAAAATCCGCTGGCAAACCTCAAGCAGCCAGGCAAGGCCCGATACCGGTAATACCGTTGGCGTACCGCCACCAACAAAGATGCTTTTCAAGGGACCGCCAAGGCAAGCTGCCGCCTGAAACTTGAGCTCCCTGGCTACAGAAGTGAGATAGGGCTGGTACAGATCCTGGTGCCCCGAGCAGGAAGCAAAGGCACAATACGGGCACTTGCTCAGGCAAAAAGGAATATGGATGTACAGTGCAGCAGCCATCAGGCAAAGGAGCGCATCACCGACTGGACTTCAGCCCGGATCGAATCCATCCGCCCCTGGTCGGCAAAGCTGTAGGCACCATCGCCAATAACCAGGTGATCAAGGAGTTGAATCTGCATGAAGCTGCAAAGCAGCGCCAGGGTGCGGGTGAGCTTGACATCCTGTGGTGAGGGCTCAAGCGACCCCGAGGGGTGGTTGTGCGCAAGAATCAGTGCCGCGGCATGATATTGGAGAGCCTTGTTGAGAATTTCGCGGGGGTAAACGGTGTTGACGTTCAAAGTCCCTTCGGCAATCACCTCAGAGTCGATGATCGCATGGGAGGCGTCAAGAAAGATCACCGTAAGAATCTCTTTTTTCAACCCACGCATCGAATGAATCAAATAGTCGGCAACCTCAGCAGCGGAGTGAAGATAGCGCTTGCCTCGCAGTCGCTCCTTCAGGTAATGGGAAGCAACGGCATGGACAAAATGCAGCGCGAAACAATTTTTCGGGCCAACCCCTTTTACCTCACCAAGTGAGGCAAGGGGGGCTTCAAGCACCTTGGCAAAGGAGCCGTATTTTTCCAGCAGGTTGCGGGCCGGTTGTTTACAGTCGCTCCGCGGAGTTCCAAAGGAGAGGAGAAGCTCAAGGATCTCGCTGTCGGAAAACCCGACGAGTCCCCTGGCGAGGAAACGATCACGGAGCCTGGCCCGATGGCCTTCGCCTTTTTTTTGCCAGAGTTCTTTCTCCATTCTCCCCTTTACTCACCGAGCAAGGCTTTGACAAACAGGTCATTGGCCAGCTGCGGGTTGGCTTTTCCTTTGGTCGACTGCATCAGTTTACCAACAAAAAACCCAAGAATTTTGGTTTTCCCGCCACGATATTCCGCCGCCTGGTCCGGGTGGGCGGCGACAATATCGGCAACCAGCGACTCCAGTTGCGCGGCATCAGAGAGCTGTCCCAGATTTTTTTCCCGGATGATTGCTCTGGGGTCAGCACCGCCCTGCAGCATTTCAGCAAACACCGTTTTGGCAATTTTCCCACTAATCTCGCCAGTATCGACCAGGGAAACAAGGTCGGCCAGATGGGTTGGCGAAACCAGACTGGTGGCCGGCTCTTCACCTTTTCGCTCACGCAGCAGTTCAGTCATAATCCAGTTGGACAATTTTTTCGGTGGTCCTCCCGCCCCTACAGCCTCCTCAAAATAGTCAGCTAGACCTCGGTCACCGGTGAGCAACAGCGCATCGTATTCCGGGAGTTCATACTGGGTAATAAACCTGACCAGACGCGCATCGGGAAGCTCGGGCAGAGTTGCTTTGATCTCTTCAATCCACTCCGGAGAAATCTTCACCGGAATCAAATCAGGACAAGGGAAATAACGGTAATCATGAGCATCTTCTTTACCACGCATCGGCTCGGAAGAGTTCTTGTCCGGGTTCCACAACCGGGTTTCCTGGATAACCGTCCCCCCATCAAGCAAAAGGTCACGTTGGCGACGAATCTCGTATTCGAGAGCCGCCTGAACATGACGAAACGAGTTCATATTTTTGAGCTCGGTTCTTGTTCCGAAGGTTTCCTGGGTGTAAGGCCGCAAAGAGATATTGGCATCACAACGGAAGCTGCCTTCCTGCATGTTCCCATCACAGATATCAAGATAACGGAGAATGGCGTGGACCTTTTTCAGATAGGCAACAGCCTCCTCCGGTGAGCGGATATCCGGTTCAGAAACAATTTCCAAAAGAGGGGTGCCGGCTCGGTTAAGATCCACATGGGATATCGGCTCAACCTCGTCATGCAACAGCTTCCCGGCATCCTCTTCCATATGAATCCGGGTGATACCAATCCTCCTCACCACCCCATTAACCACGATTTCCACGTGACCGGCGCCAACTACCGGGAGATCAAACTGCGAGGTCTGGTAGCCTTTTGGCAGGTCTGGATAAAAGTAATTTTTCCTGGCAAATTGACTTAGTGGGTTGATCACCGCATTCGTTGCCAGCCCCAGCTTGATCGCCCCTTCCACCACCTTTTTATTGAGTACAGGCAAAACCCCGGGCATACCAAGACACACCGGGCAGGTATTGCTGTTAGGGGGGGCGCCGAAAGTCGTCGAACAGGCGCAGAAGATCTTCGACGCCGTGTTGAGTTGTGCATGGATTTCCAAGCCGATTACTGTTTCAAGCTCCATCTTTATCTACCCGTCTTGCGATTATTGGCCTAAGCTGCCGGCGTGATCCGCCTGAGCGACCCATCTGCGTATTTTCATCAACTCCTCAGGCCACTTGGCGCCCAGCCGCGCAGAGAGGAAAAGGCTAAACAGGGAATGGACCAGCATGACCAGCTGTTCAAACAGATAAATCCTTTCGAGCAGCATCCCTTCAAGCGCCTCGTTACCGCCCATTTTTCCATCATCTTCACTCTCTGCGGTTTTGGGCAGGCGAACATTACGAAACTCCATCATCGCCGCCGCCAGGGTAAAACCATACTCATAACTGTTATGGTTGATGACTATCCTCGCCTGTTCGAGTTTTTTGCCCATCTGCA